>NZ_KV808697.1:0-87558 GCF_001812365.1 Anaerococcus sp. HMSC065G05 | reverse complement strand
TTTTCATCTACTTTGTCTACAGTCTGAATCCTAGCTTTTTTGCTAGGATTGTTTTTTTAAAAAATTTTATTATTTTAACTTCAAAACTATTCCAAAATTTCTTCTACAACTGGAATTGGATTTGTTTTTTTATTTGAGTAGGAAAATGTATTGTAAAAACTTTCTATCCATTCATCTGTTAGTTTTTCGTCGTGATAAACTGTTGCGAGAATATCGTCTTTTTTGATTTTATCTCCTTTTTTCACTTTCATTTCAAGTCCTACTGCATAATTTATATTATCTTCTTTCTTTTCGCGTCCTCCTCCAAGTTTCATTGATAAAATTCCAAGATTCATGGAATGAATATTATCAATATAACCTTCTTTTTGGGATTTCATTTGAGTTTTAAATTTTGCTTGAGGCAAAAGGTTTGGATCTTCTATTTGTTTTACATTTCCGCCTTGGTATTCAACCATTTTCTTTAACTTTTCAAAGGCTTTTCCAGAATTTATTGCATCTTCAAGCATAGCTCTTGCTTCATTTTTATTTTTTGCAATTTTTCCTTGAACAAGCATAATCTCTCCTGCAGTCAAAACCAATTCTGTAAAATCTTTTGGACCATTTCCTTTTACAGTTTCAATTGCCTCTTTTACTTCAAGAGCATTGCCGATTGTATTTCCCAAAGGTTGATTCATATCAGTAATCATTGCCTTGGTGTCTTTGCCAAGTTTTTTTCCTATATTTATCATTGCATTTGCCAATTTTTTGGCATCTTCAATTGTGTGCATAAAAGCACCTTCTCCATATTTTACATCAAGTAAAATTGTGTCAGATCCAGATGCAAGTTTTTTACTCATTATAGATGATGCAATAAGCGGAATCGAATCGACAGTTGCTGTAACATCTCTTAGAGCATACAATTTTTTATCAGCAGGAACCAACTCTCCAGTTTGACCAATAATTGCAAAGCCAATTTCATTGACTTGTTTTTTAAAATCTTCTTCTTTTAAAAATACATTGAAGCCTTCAATTGATTCCAATTTATCAAGTGTTCCACCAGTATGACCCAAACCACGTCCGCTCATCTTTGCAAGTTTTAAACCACAAGCAGAAATTATTGGGCCAAGAGCAAGAGAAGTTTTATCGCCAACCCCACCAGTAGAATGTTTGTCAGCCTTTATTCCTTTTATATCTGACAAATCAATTACATCGCCACTATTCATCATACACTCTGCAAGTTTTGCAGTTTCATGATCTGTCATTCCATTTAAAACAATAGCCATAAGAAGAGCAGAAGTTTGATAATCAGGAATTGATTCATCCGTTACACCATCAATCCAAAATTTAATTTCCTCATCTGTTAATTCTTCTTTATTTTTCTTTTTTTCAATTATATCTACAAATCTCATCGTATCCTCCTAATTATATATAAATACCCATTTTTCATATTTTTGAAAAATTTATATAAATCAAGAGTTCTCTTTATCAATTAATTTTTCAATATTCTTATTAAGCCTATCAAGTTGTTTAATCATAAGCCAATTTTGTGCAAATAAGGCATTGATTCCACCACTAGCAAACATAGTAGAATTATTAAAAATAAGCTCCAAATCCTCTTTCTTTATTTCTTCTAGTTCATAATAATCAACAATTTGTTCAAACGCTTTCTCATTTTTCCTATCAAAAATCGCCATGTCATCCTCCAATCTATATAATGATTTTACCCCATATAAAAAATATATATAAATTTCTTTTTATTATGATATTATTTATATAGGAGGATTTTATGATTAAAAAATTAATTAAGAATTTTAAACCTAATCTTTTTAGGGTTTTTATTTTACTAATTTTATTTTTAGCAATGGGCGGAGTATTTTTGGCAACAAATATGAGTGGAGCCGTACTTTTGATTGGAGATTTACTTTTTATTTTTGTTACCTTGCTTTTTTCAGATCATTTTGACTTGTATAAGTCCAAAAAATATAAAAATCAATTTTTAATAACCGTAGTATTTACAATTATTTTAATATTAATTTTATCTATGGTTTTGGTTTCTTTGGATATGGATGTCAATGATTTTAAAGGATTTAAATCTATTTCTTTTAATTTATATATGCTAACTGGAGCTTATATTTTATCTTTACTTTATAAGGAAATTAGATATTTTTTGGATAAAATGGCAAAAAAATAAGAGGATTTATCAATAATTTTTATTTTTTTAGTTTAAAATAGTATTGCTATTATTCGAGAATTAGAATATAATATAACAATCTGAAAAGGAGGTCTTATAATGGATTATATTTCTGCTAGAGAAGCAGCTGATAAGTGGGGAATTTCACAAAGAAGAGTTGCTGTTCTTTGCTCTGAAAATAGAATCAAGAATGCAACTATGTTAGGAAATATGTGGCTTATCCCTTCTTCAGCTAAAAAACCTATAGATGCAAGAAGCACAAGATATAAAAACATTGAAGAAAAAACAGTTAAGCCTTTTTTGAAATGGGCAGGTGGAAAAGGACAACTCCTAAAAGAAATTGAACAATATTATCCTTTTGAAGACAGTAAAATAACAAAATACGCTGAACCATTTGTTGGTGGAGGTGCAGTTTTGTTTGATATACTTGACAAATATAATTTGAAAGAAGTTTATATTAGCGATATTAATTCTGAACTTATAAACACTTATCAAACAATTAGAGATTATGTAGAATGTTTAATTAAAAAGCTGAGTTTTATGCAAGATGAATTTATCCCATTAGATACAGCAAATCGAAAAATATACTATATGAAAAAGCGTGAGCGTTTTAATGAACTGAAAATTGATGATAACGAAAACGACAAAATTGAAAAAGCAGCATTAATGATTTTCTTAAATAAAACATGCTTTAACGGGTTATTTAGAGTAAATAAAAAAGGCTTATTTAATGTTCCTATGGGAGCGTATAAAAATCCTTTGATTTGTGATGAAAAAAATCTCAAATCTGTATCTGATAAACTACAAAAAGTTATTATAGTATGTGGAGATTACAAAAATTCATCTGATTTTATTGATAAAAATACCTTTGTTTATTTTGATCCTCCATACAGACCTATTACCGATACAGCAAATTTTACAGCTTATACCAAAAATTTGTTTAATGATGAAAAGCAGATTGAACTAGCTCGATTTGTTGATGATATGGATAAAAAAGGTGCCAAGATTGTAGTTAGCAATTCGGATCCAAAAAATACAAATGAAGAAGATAATTTTTTTGATAATATTTATTCGGCTCATAAAATAAAACGTGTTGAGGCTACAAGAATGATTAGCCGTAATAGCAAATCAAGAGGAAAAATTAAGGAATTACTTATTAGTAATTTTTAGGGAGAATTTGAAAAATGAAATATTTAGAATTATCGACATCTGATGAGAAGAATTATATTGAAAAATTTTATAAATCTTTCGAAACAGGTAGGGATTTTGAACTATTTTTAAATCATTTTTTGAAAATAGTTGGTTTCCAAGAGGTCGTAACAACAAGATATGTTGGCGATAACGGAATTGATTTGACTTGTTCTAAATCTGGGATTGATCTTCAGGGAATAGATACAATGAACTACTATGTCCAAGCAAAAAGATATAATCCCAAAAATAAGGTTCAAGCCAAAGAAATACGAGATTTAAAAGGAGCTACTAAGTTAGATAAGCAGGGAAATGTTTTGAATAACAACTATATTAATGTTTTTATAACAACATCTTCTTTTACTAAAGGTGCTATAAAGGAAGCTGAAAGCAATCCTAATATGCCAACCATCTTAATTGATGGTAAAACATTATTAAATATGTGTATAGATAATGGAATTGCATTTTCTTATAAACCAATATTTGAGGGAGATATGTTAAAAGAGATTTTGAAGCAATGTTCTAAAACGAATTTGAATGTGAAAAATTCTAATGACTATCTAGTTGAACGTAATATTACAGCAAATGATATTCGTGCAAGGATTTTAATAATTCCTCAGATAATTAGGAACTCTATTAATGAGACAGACTCCACTATAAATGTAGAAATAAACGGGAAATTTAAAAAGCTTAATTTAGATAAATCACATAGATATATTGGTGGTGTGACACAAATTTATAAAAATTGTGGATTGATTAATGATGATAATTCATTTGTTCAAAAAAGTCTAAATGGAATATTAAAGATGATAAATTAATTATTGTGATTGAATAGAGGAAAATAATATGAGAGATTTTAATGAATGGCTAAATGATTTTCGTTACAGTATTGCAGATTATGGATACTATATTAATTTTGAAAAAGTTTATAGAAATATTGATAGTATTAAAGTGGAACTCAACATTTTAAATTCACTTATTGGTTCCAAAAATATTGAAGAAGATTTTGAAAATCTTGTAAAAAAATATCCAGAAACATTAAAATGTGTACCACTACTATTAGCAGTTAGAACAAACGAAATATATGCAATTGATAGTGATGGAGATTTTAATTATAATTTTAAAAATCCTAATTTACCTTTTGAACAATATAAGACATTTATGCAAAAAACTGGTCTTTTCGATTTGATTGAAAATCATATAATCAATAATCTTGTAGATTATGCAACTGGTGTTGAAACTGGCCTTGATTCTAATGGTCGTAAAAATCGTGGCGGTCATTTAATGGAAAATTTAGTTGAAAGTTTTATTCAAAAAGCAGGATTTAAAAGAAATGATACTTATTTTAAAGAAATGTATATTCATCAAATCACAAATAAATGGGGAATAGATCTCTCCTCTATCTCTAATAAAGGTAAGGCTGAAAAGCGTTTTGATTTTGTAATAAAAACTCCATATATGATTTATGGTATTGAAACTAATTTTTATGGAAGTAGTGGAAGTAAATTAAATGAAACAGCTAGAAGTTATAAGACACTTGCTTTAGAATCTAATGAAATTAACGGATTTACATTCGTTTGGTTTACTGATGGAAAAGGGTGGAAAAAGGCACGTAATAATCTTGAAGAAACATTTGATGTTATGCAACACATTTACAATATCAAAGATTTAGAGGAAGGCATAATTAGTGAGGTTTTTAAATAATGGCGAAAAAAATAATAAAATGGGAGCCTGAAGATTTTGAATTAGAAATGACTACTCATTGGTCTTTTCCAAAGCGTGGAAATTGGGCAACCCATGATGCAAAATGGCGTGGAAATTGGTCGCCTTATATTCCCCGCAATATCTTGCTTAGATATTCTAAAGAAAATGAGCTTGTCTTAGATCAGTTTGCTGGTGGTGGAACTACTCTTGTAGAAGCAAAATTGCTTAATAGAAATATAATAGGCGTTGATGTAAATGATATTGCACTTGAAAGATGCAGAGAAAAAACAAACTTTGAGCACGAAGGGGCTAATGGAAAGATATATTTACGTAAAGGCGATGCACGAAATTTAAGTTTTATTCCTGATAATAGTATTGATTTAATATGTACGCATCCTCCCTACGCTAATATAATAAAATACAGTGAAGATATTGAGGAAGATTTATCTCTATTGAAAGTAAAGGATTTTCTAGAAGAAATGAAAAAAGTAGCTAATGAAAGCTACAGAGTTTTAAAAAATGATAAGTTTTGTGCTGTTCTTATGGGAGATACCCGTCAAAAAGGACATATGATACCTATGTCTTTTGATGTTATGAAGATATTTCAAGATGCTGGATTTAAACTAAAAGAATTAATTATTAAAGAACAACATAATTGTAGAGCAACCGGTTTTTGGAAAACTAATAGCGTGAAATATAACTTTTTACTTATTGCTCATGAATATCTGTTTGTTTTTAAAAAGTGAGAGATGCTCAAAATATATTTTATAAAATATTATATAAAATAATTAGATCCAATTCTATATATAAAAATATTTATAAATAAGCTAAAGGCTATAAACAATAAACTTCATAGCCTATTAGTCTTAAAAGAATAGAAAAAACTCAAACAAAAATACAATTATTCATTTTTTTATATTATTTTCATAAGTATTTTAAAATTTTAGAGCTCTTTAGCTCTTATTTTTTTCTATATCCCTATTTTTGTAAATCCAAAACTGTATTTGCCATAACTTCTACCGCAGGCTTTATTGCCTTATCTGAGCAGTAGAAATTTTTGCTGTGGAGGGCTTCTTTTTTGTGATTTTCTTCTCCGCTTCCAAACCAATAGAAAAATCCTGGAACTTTTTCCATGTAAAATGCAAAATCTTCGCTTGCCATGGTTTGTCCTTCTTTTATTATATTTTCCTCTCCCAAAATTTTTTCTGCTGATTTTAAAACTTTCTCATACATTTCTTCCGGATTATATACTAGGGGAATTTTTTCTGTGTATTTTATCTCATACTTACATTCATAGGCATCAGCCACATTTTTTACAATCTCTTCCATTCTTTTTATTGATTTTTCTAAAGATTTTTTTGAAAGGGACCTTATTGTTGCAGATAGATGGGCCCTATCTACAACTAGATTGTTTTCTGAGCCTCCATTTATGGAATTTACAGATAAAACTGTGGAATCAAATGGATTTGTGTTTCTTGAAATAATTGTTTGAAGCGCCATAACTATATTTGATGCGCAAACAATTGGGTCAATGTTTAAATGTGGCATGGAACCATGTTGGCCTTTTCCTATAATTTCAATTTTAAAATTAACCTTTGTGCTCATAAGAGGGCCTTTTTTTAAAACCACCTTGCCATAGTCAATTTCTGGCCAATTGTGAAGGCCCAAAATCTTGTCGATTTTCACCTTTTCAAAAAGTCCCTTGTCCAAATATTCCTTGGCACCTGTCGTTATTTCTTCTGATTTTTGGAAAATAAAAACCACATCGCCTTTTAATTTTTCTTTATTTTTTGATAAAAGTTTAGCTATAGCAAGGACAACTGATGTGTGATAATCGTGACCACAAGCATGCATTACCTTATCATTTTTTGATTTGTAGGAAATTTCTGTTTCTTCTTTTTGTAAAAGAGCATCAATATCTGCCCTAAGACCTGTAACTTCTCCGTTTTTTCCAGTATTTAGCCTTGCAATCAAACCAGTTTTTATTGGAAAATCTATAATTTCTATTCCATCAATTTTTTCCAGAAATTCACTAATAATTTTTGTTGTCCTAAATTCATTTTCTGAAACTTCTGGGTGCATGTGGATATCGTGTCTGATTTTTATTATTTCTTCTAAATCTTCTTTCGAAATTTCAAGCATTATTTGTTTAAAAGTCCTCCTTCTCCAAGTTCAATAAAATCTTCTTTTTTAAGGTCGATTTTCGCAAAAATTCTTGGCAAAAATATATCAAAACTTGTAAATTTTGCGTGCATACTTGCTCCTGGCACTCCAACCAAATAAGTTTTTCCCTTCATTCCAACTGTAAGCATATTTCCAGGTTGAACTGGCATGCCTTGGATAATAAATTTATCGGATAAATCTTTTATAGTTGATGGGGTAATATCATCAGGATCTACACTCATCCCACCAGAAAATACAACAAGGTCTACGCCTTTTTCAAAGTATTTTTGACAAATATTTTCTATATATTCTCTATCGTCTGGGCATTTTTCGATTCCAATTAATTCGTGGTCAAAGTGTGATAATTTTTCCCTAACTACCGGCTCAAACATATCTTTTATTCTACCTGTAAAAACTTCATTTCCAGTAATAATTACACCAACTCTGAGCTTTTGAAATTTTTTAACTTCAAAGATTGGCTCATATTTTTTTGCAATTTTTTTAATATTTTGAACCTGATTTTCTTCGGTAAAAAGAGGAACAATCCTTCCTCCAACCAAATTATCTCCTTCATTTACAATTGAATAAGAAGGAATTGTTGCAAAGGTGTAATCTCCTTCCATATTTAGGTCAAAAAGTCCCTTTCTGTTTATCACAAAAAGTCCGTAGGTCTTACTTTTAAAGCCAATTTTTCCTTCTGAAGGCTTGGTATAGAAAATATTTTCTCCAATCAAATCATCAGAAACTTCTCTTATCGCATCTTCTTCGTGGACAAAGCCCGGGTCAAGTTCACCGACAAATAAATTTTCCTTGCCTATATCTTTTAATTTTTCTATATCTTCTTTTTGGATTACATGGCCTCTTTTAAAAAGTACACCCTTAAATCCACTTGCTTTTATTCCAGTTAAATCATGAAAAAGCACATGACCCACTGCATCTTCTACTTTTATTTTTTTTAGCATAAATTCTCCTGTTTATAAATTTTTCCAAAAAATTACAAACCATTAAATATTTAATGGTTTGTAGTTTTTTTAATTTTCTATTACTTTATTGTTTTTTATTGAAATCATCAAGGATAGAATTGAAATTGCAATTTCTTCTACGCTTCCATCATCAATATCATAACCTACTGGAGCATGAACTTTTTTTAGTAAATCTTCACTAACTCCTTTTTCTTTTAGATTATCAAAAACTCTTTTCACCTTTCTTTTTGAACCAATCATTCCAAGGAATTTATAATCTTTGTCAATTACATTTTCTAAAACTTCCTCGTCATAATCTGGTGTACAAATTAAAATATAAGTGTTTTTGTTAAATTTATGGTTTGAAGCAAAATCTTTTGGATTTGAAATTACAAATTCTCTTATATTTTCCAAATCTTTTTTGTCTTCGAAATCTTCTCTTTGGTCAACTACGGTCACGTCAAAATTTGTATTTACAGCAACTCTTGCAAGCTTTTGTCCAACATGGCCTGCCCCAAAAATAATCAAACTGGGATTTGCCCTAAAAATTTTTATATATCCCTTGTTTCTTCCCCCACAAGACATTTTCACTTCTTGTTTTTCATTTAAAGTATAATCAAAAGATTTTTCTTCGTCATCTTCTAGAGCTTTTTTTGCTTGTTTAATAAGGTCAAACTCTATTGGGCCGCCTCCGATTGTCCCAGAAATTTCTCCATTTTCAAAAACTGCCATAGAAGAATTGTCCTTGCCAGGAGCAGAGCCTTTGGTTTCTGTAAGAATTACCAAGGCAACATTTTCTCCCCCATCAAGTTTTTCAACAATTTTTTTAAGAATTTGTATATCCATTTTCAATTCTCCTTTTTCCTATAAGAATAGCCTCAAGGCAGCCTCCACCAATAAGTCTTGCCTTATCAGAAATAGTTTTTGCATTTTTTGGAATAACTCTTGGATCAACATCTCCAATTTTTAAACCCTTTGTAACATAAGAGCCATTTCCAATCATGCCCCTAACCATTCCATCAAGTTGTGATTTTATTTCTTTTCCATTTACAAGAGCGACAACTTGGTCTTTTTTTACAACAGAACCAATATCTTCTATAACTTGGATTTGTCCATCATCTACCGCTCTTAAAATTCTTTCACTTGTAAAGCCTTTAATATTTCCAGGAATTCCTGTATTTTTTTCAGCAAAGCCTTCAAAAATTAATCTACCAAGGTCATGGCCTCTGTTTGTTTCAATTACATAATCAACATCAACTCCTGCCTCATAACCAGGTCCAAGAGCGATTGTAATGTCAGCCATATTTTTATTTGTTCCAATATTTTTTTTGGCAAGAGTTCCATCAACAAGAGCCATTGGTTTTATTTCTTCTAAAATTTCAGCCTTTGGATCAACAAAAACTGGAACTACATTTTCATCCCATGCCTTTTTAATTTGATCAAGACTAGAAACTTTTCTTGCAGTAAAATCTTCAATTTGTACTTCTCCATCAAAAATTGCTTGGGCGGTTGAAACATATCTTCTTATACATAGAGGTTTTTCCATTTCCAAAACCAAAACCTTAAAACCAGTTCTAAATAATTTTTGGATAGAACCAGTTGCAACATCGCCACCGCCCCTAAAAACTACAATATTATTTAGAGGCATCTTCTAATTCCTCCAAATTTTTGTAGGTATCAATATCCCACAATTCTTTAATATCGTCAATTTTAACTTCATTTTTATTATCATCCTTAACCAAAATCATTCCGCCTTGGTCAAAATCTAAAGACAAAAGACCTTCTCTGTATTCTGGTGAGAAAATTACAGGAGCTCCCCTTCTTTTTTCAGTTCTTGGATAGGTAATCAATTGATTTTCCTTATATTTTTCAATTAATTTATTTACAGTTTCAACTTTTAATAATGGTTGGTCAGCTACAAAAAACATCATAGCAGAATCCTTATCACAATTTAAAACTCCAAGCTTAATTGATGCAGATTTTCCAACTTCGTTGTTGTCGTTGAAAATCGCCTTAAATCCTCTTTTTTTGCCAGATTCAAGAATTTCATCATAAGATGAAACAAGGATAACA
The DNA here is from genome assembly GCF_001812365.1 of Anaerococcus sp. HMSC065G05. Classification (NCBI taxonomy): domain Bacteria; kingdom Bacillati; phylum Bacillota; class Tissierellia; order Tissierellales; family Peptoniphilaceae; genus Anaerococcus; species Anaerococcus sp. HMSC065G05. The sequence continues at coordinate 77,298 of NZ_KV808697.1, read as the reverse complement.
TCATCAAAATCAATTTCTTCTACCAAATCAAGAGCCCATTCATAAAGTTTGTCTCCCTTAAAATCAAGTAAAAGTTTATTTTCTCCCATTCTTCTAGAAAGTCCAGACGCCATAATAATTGCACTAATTTTCATAATATTTCTCCTTTAAAATTGATCCATAAAAATATTTCAAATTTATTTTCTCTCTTAAATAACTTATTACCCCTTTTGCCTGATTTTTCTCAAAAATACTATCAGCTTGATTGAAGAAAACAAATTTTTCCCCACAAAAATTGCCAAAAATTCCAGATTTTATAAGTTTTTCAAAAACTTCTTCATCTACAATTTCACTTTTTATATTCTCCCTAAATTCATCAAAATTATAAATGAAATCAGGAGAAATTTTTTTACCATAAACTTTTATAGAAAAAATTCCAACAAGTTTATCTGTAAAATCATAAATAACTGGTTCATATTCTTTCCAAAATTTTAGGGGAAGATTTCTACATCCATCTGCTTCTATTATAATATAATCAAAGTCTTTTTTTATAGTTTTTAAATTATTTTCTCCAATAGACTTTAATTTATTAACTCCATCAAGCTTTTGGCCAATTCCTACAATCTTATTTTTAAAATCTTTTTTTATATAATCATCAAAAGATAAAAAAAGTTCGTCGACTTGGTCTTTTTCTGGAACTTTTATTTTTGTAGAAGTAGTAATTAAAACTGAACCTTTTTTCTTTAAAATATTTGCAAGATAAAACATAAGAGAAGTCTTGCCACCAGATCCTGTGATAGAAATCACATCATTTTTTTGATTTTTAAAATCTCATCTAAATTTTTTTCCATAATAAAATAAATTAAAGGACTGTGAAAGACAATTTTTAAAAAAGCAGAAAATCGAAATGCTAAGAATATCATGCGGAAAAAATTGTTTTGATTTCAAATTTAAAACTTCGTCCAAAATCGCACTGTTTGATGGCGTCGCCAGAGTTTGCGATTTTAGAAGTTTTAAATTTAGAAATCATCAATTTTTGTAGTCCGATATTCGTGCATGTCGATTTATCTACTTAATTAAAGTGTGAAATTCACAATCCTTTATTCTCCTATTTTTTTATAATTTTCTTTTTATTTTTACTATAAGCTGTATCTCTTAATGGAAGTTCTAATCTTAAATCATGGTCCATTGCATAATATGCTCCTTGAACTGCTGGTGCTGTTGGAATTGTTGCAATTTCTCCAATTCCTTTTGCTCCGTAAGCAAGGTCTAATAATTCATCTTTTTCAATTAAAATTGTATGAATATTTGGAGCATCTGTTGCTTTCCACAAGCCCATTGTTCCATATTTTGCTTTTAAAACAGAATTTTGAACTTTCAAATCTTCTGTTAAAGCATAACCAAGACTCATTATAACTCCACCTTCGATTTGTCCTTCAATTGTTGTAGGATTTACAACTTTTCCAGAATCGTGAGCAGCATAAACGTCTGTAACTTTTCCATCATCATCCAAAATTGCAACATGAGCTGCAAAGCCGTAAGCAATGTGTGATTTTGGGTTTGGTTTATCTGAGCCAAGTGGATCTGTTGGATCATCATATTCGTAAAAATATTCTTTTTTATCAAGCTCTTCAAGGCTATGGTTTTCTAAATCTTTTGCAAGTTGTTCTGCACATTTTTTTGCAGCCTCACCAGTTATAAGAGTGTGTCTTGAACCTGATGTTGTTCCAGAATCTGGACTTGTTAAAGTGCTTGGTGGCATAACTTTTATTTTGTGATATGGAAGTCCTGTTGCCTTTCCAACCATTTGTAAAATAATTGTACCAACACCTTGACCTATACAAGTTGCTCCAGAAAATACTTTTACAAAATCTTTTTCAACAACAATTTTTACCCTACCAATATCTTTTAGTCCAACACCAACTCCGGCGTTTTTCATAGCAACTGCAATTCCTGCGTGATCTTTATTTTTTTCATAAATATCTTTTACAGCCTCAAGACATTCAACCATTGCGGTAGATCTGTCGGCGATTTGTCCGTTTGGAAGAACTTCGCCTGGTTTTATTGCATTTCTGTATCTAATTTCCCAAGGAGAAATTCCAACTTTTTCTGCCAAAATATTTATATTTGATTCCATTGCAAAATTTGATTGGCAAACTCCAAATCCTCTAAAAGCTCCTGCTGTAGGATTGTTTGTATAATATCCGTAGCCTTTTATGTCTGTATTTTGATAATTGTAAGGACCTACTGAGTGAGTACAGGCTCTTTCCAAAACTGGTCCACAAAGTGAAGCATAAGCTCCTGTATCAAAATAAATTTCACATTCCATTCCTTGGAAAATTCCATTTTCATCACAGCCGATTGTAAATGTTCCTTCCATTGGATGGCGTTTTGGATGCCATCTTAATGATTCATCTCTTGTAAATTTATGTTTTACTGGTCTTTTGAAAAGGTAAGCTGCAAGAGCTGCTGGTGGTTGAACACTCATGTCTTCTTTTCCACCAAATCCTCCGCCGACAAATGGATTTACTACAACAATTCTTTCTGGAGTATCTTCCCAATCAAACATAATTGACAATTCTCTTCTTGTATCATAAACTGATTGGTCGGATGAATAAACTCTTACTCCATCCTTGTATGGTTCTGCCACACAACATTCTGGCTCAAGAAAAGCGTGTTCGCCAAGTGGAGTTTTGTAAGTAAATGTTGCTGTATATTTTGAATTTTCCAAAGCTTTTTTTGCATCTCCACGAGAAACATGTCTTTGTTGGCAAAGATTGTCAACGCCTTCGTGAACTTGTGGGGCATCTTCTGCCATTGCTTCTTTGATTGAACTAACAGGTTCTAATTCTTCAAGCTCAACCTTTACAAGTTTTTTTGCTTTTTCCAAAGTTTTTTCATCTTCTGCAACTACAAAACAAAATGCATCTGCAAGGGAAGCTGTTGTTTGTCCAACATCAATAAATACTGGCCAATCTCTTTGGATGTGTCCAACTTTTTGTACTGGCAAATCTTTTGCAGTAAGAACTCCAACAACTCCATCAAGTTTTTCCGCTTCGCTTGTGTCAAGGCTTAAAAGTCTTGCTCTTGGGAATTTACTTCTTACACAAGAACCATAGGCCATATTTGGAAGTTCTATATCATCAGCATAAGTTCCTGTTCCAAGAATTTTTTCTTTTGCATCAATTCTGTCGGCTCTTGCTCCAACAAAAGCATCGCTTTCTTCGTCTTTTATTTCTTCTTCGCCTCTTAAAATTTTTCCGGCTAAAGTTATTCCATCTACAATTTTTTTGTAGCCTGTGCACCTACAAATATTTCCCTTGATAGCTTCTCTAATTTCTTTTTCTGTTGGATCTGGATTTTGTCTAATTAGACTTGATCCACTCATAACCATTCCAGGAATACAAAAACCGCATTGGACAGCTCCTGCCTTAGTAAAGGCGTATGTAAAGGCATCTTTTTCTTTTTGAGATAGACCTTCGTTTGTTATAATTTCTTCTCCATTTAATTTTGATAGCCTAACTATACAAGATTTTTTGTGAATATCTCCAACTATAACTGTACAAGTTCCACAAGCTCCTTGGCTACAACCATCTTTAACAGAAAATAATTTTAAGTCATCTCTAAGAAATCTTAATAAAGATTTATCTTCGTATGTTTCATAAGTTTTCCCATTAATTTTTACAATAAAGGGATCCTGTCCTTGTATTTTTTTTCCTATTAAAATCGTATCTTTATTTGTCATCATATTTCCTTATCTAATTTTCTTTTTATAAATTTGCCCATGCCTTCTTTTCCATAATATCCATTTTTATCCAAAATAATTTTTCCTTTTGCTATGACTGTATCAACTTTTACATCTGTTTTGTATCCTTCATAGCTTGTATAATCACATTTTGAATGTCTGTTTTCTTGTGTTATTGTGTAGGATTTTTTGGAAAATATTCCTATATCTGCATCTTTTTTTTCTTTTATACTTCCTTTTTTATTTGAAAATCCAAAGATTTCTGCTGGATTTTTGCACAAAAGATTTGTCAATTTATTTAATGGAATATTTCTTTTTAAGCCTTCAGTCAAAACCACTTCCATTCTTTCTTCAACTCCAGGAATTCCTCCTGGTGCTTTTGTAAAATCATCAGCATAAGGTTTTTTTTCGCTCTCATATATAAATGGACAATGGTCAGTTGCTATTACATCCACATCTCCATTTTTTATTCCCTCCCACAAGCCTTCAATGTCTGATTTTTTTCTAAGGGGAGGAGCGCAAATATATTTAACCGCTTCTTCGTTTGGATTATCCATATATTTACTTTCATCATAAGTTAAATATTGGGTGCATGTTTCGCAATAAATATTTTTTAGTCCTCTGGCTCTTGCTGCTTTTATTTCATCAAGTCCTTCTTTGGTTGATGTGTGAACTATATATAATTTTGGATCATTTGCAACTTTTGAAAGGTAGGCAAGTCTATTTATTGTTTCTGCTTCGCTTTCATTTGGTCTTGTAAGGGCATGGTATTTTGGAGAAAGATTACCAGCTTCTATCGCCTCTTTTCTCAATTCTTTTATGAGCCCATCGTTTTCACAATGAACACAAACTATTGTTCCAACTTCTTTTGCTTTTTTCAAAACTCTTAGGATTTCATCATCTTCAAGTTTTCCTGCATAAGTTGAATAGATTTTGATGGATGGGATTCCCTCATCCATCAATTCCTCTATTTCTTCTATCAATTCATCATTTACTTCATACATTGCTCCGTGAAAAGAATAATCTATAACAGCTTTTCCGTCTGCAATATCGTGATAATGGTTGATTAATTTGTGAAGGCTTGCTCCTTTTTCTAAGGCTCCTATATGATCACAAATGGTAGTTGTCGCTCCACAACTTGCTGCTTTTGTTCCTGTATAAAAATCATCACAAGCAACAAATTTTCCCAAATCCAAAGACATGTGGGTGTGAACGTCTACTCCACCTGCCGTAACTATTTTATCTTTGGCATCAATAATTTTTTCAGCACTTAGGTTTAAATTTTTGCCAATTTTTTGGATTTTTTCATCTTCTATATAAATATCTAAATTTTCTATTTTTTCATCTAGAACTACCGTTCCATTTTTAATCAATATAGACACGCCTTCACCTACTTTTACATATAATCTTTTTTATCTTCTTCTTTGATTTGATTTACTACATGCTCTTTAATTTCTTCAAAACCATTTTCAATATTATTTGCTTTTTGTACTGCTATTAAAATATTTTCGTAACCTGTACATCTACACATGTGATTTGCCAATTCTTTTCTTAGCTCATCAATTGTGTAATATTTTCCTCTTGAAATTATTTCTGTTGCAGAAACAATAAATCCTGGTGTACAAAAACCACATTGAACTGCGGCTTCATCGACAAAGGCTTGTTGGATAATTGAAAGTGAACCATCAGATGCTGTCAAGCCTTCTGTTGTCCAAATATCTTTTCCTTCTGCCCAAATTGCAAGATAAATACATGAGTTAAAGCTTTCGCCATCAATCAAAACTGCACAAGCTCCACATTCTCCAACTTCGCATCCTTTTTTTACACTTGTTAGGGCAAATTCATTTCTCAAAAAATCTGTAAGTGATGCTCTCACATCAACCATTTTTGTAACCCTGATTCCATTAATTCTACATTTTACAATTTTATATTGAGGTTCGTAATGTAGTTTTTCTTCTGGTTTTGGGCCGTATGGTCCATATTCTCTGCTATGCATTTAATCCCTCCTCATGTTTTTTTCTAATTTCTTTTAAACATCTTGTGGTTATTTCGTAAAGTATTTGTGTTCTTAGGGCTTTTGATGCTCTCCATGAATCTCTTGGAGATAATTCATCTAGGGCTTTTTTTGCAAATACATTTATATTATTATCTGTAAGTTCTCTTCCTACCAATGTTTTTTCTGCTTCAAAAGCTCTAACTGGAATTGCAGCTGCAACTCCATAAGATACTCTTACTTCTTCTACTTTATTATTTTCATCAAATTTTACATTTGCTGATGCTGTTGATGTTGCTATATCCATAGCATTTCTCATTGCATATTTAAAATAGTGTCCGTAATGATTTTCGTAGGATTCTTTTTTAATTTTTATTGCTGTAACAATTTCAGTTTCTCTTATGTCTACTGTTGCATATTTTATATAAAAATCTTTTACAGGAACTTCCCTGTAGCCATTTTCGCCTTTTAATTCAATTATTGCATCATAAGCCATAACTGTTGTACAAGAATCTGCTGATGGAGCTGCGTTACAAATATTTCCACCAATTGTTGCAATATTTCTAAGTTGAGGACCACCTGCAGTGTCAACTGCTTCTCCCAAAGTATTTATATATTTTTGAATTATCGGATCATTTGTAATGTGAGTAAAGCTTGTCAATGAACCAATTCTAATTGTTCCATCTTCCTCCATGCTAACTCCCCTAAGCTCATCTATAAGATAAAGTGAAATAAGCTCAAGGCCTGCCATTTTCCCTTCTCTAATTTTTACCAAAACATCAGAACCACCAGCTATATATCTTGCTTCAGGATGTTCTTTTTTTAATTGTATTGCCTCATCGATTGTATAGGCTTCATAAATTCTTTTTACATCATACATAATTTTTCTCCTTTAAGCATCATATTCCATATCTTGTTCGTAATCATTTTCAATTAGTCCAGCTTCTTTGAAAAGTGGGAACAAAACGTGTGGTGTCATTGGACATTTATTAACTTGTACTCCTGTTGCATTTAAAATTGCATTTCTTATTGCTGGAGCTGGAGAACAAGTTGGTGGTTCACCAAGTGATTTTGTATTAAATGGTGAAACTGGTGATGGATTTTCTATAAAGTAAACTTCAAAGTGTGGATGATCCATTGTTGTTGATAATTTATAATCAAGAAGGTTATTATTTAAAATTTGTCCCTTATCATTATATTTTAATTCTTCTGATAAAGCATAACCTACTGCCATACTCATTCCACCGTGAGCTTGAGCTTCAGCAAGTCTAGGATTTATAAGTCTACCACAATCGTGAACATTAACAAGTCTTAAAAGTTTAACTTTTCCAAGTGAAATATCAACTTCAACTTCTGCAAATGAACAACCAAATGAGAAAGCATTATTTCTTATTGTATAAGTTTCTTCAGCAGAAATATGTTCACTATCACGAGTATTATACAAGGCTTCTGTAGCAAGTTCTCCTAAAGACATTAATGGCTTGTTAGTTATTTTATTTATTATCATACTATCAACAAGATCAAGATTGTGTGGAGTATATTCCAAAATTTTACTTGCCCTATCTAATATTTTTTCTTTAAATACTCTAGCAGTATTTGTAATAGAAAAACTTGAAACAAAAGTTTGTCTTGAAGCATAAGCTCCCAAACCAAATGGAGTTACATCTGTATCTTGTGTAGAAACTATATGAACATCTTCCATTTTTACACCAATAGCATCTGCTGCCATTTGTGAAAATGCTGTATCTCCACCTTGTCCAATTTCAGTTTCTCCAAGTTGCATTTGTACTGAACCGTCTTGGTTTAAAACCATTCTACAAGAAGAAGATTCTAGAGAAATTGGATAAACTGCTGTATTATACCAAAATGTTGCAAGTCCTATTCCTCTTCTTATATTTCCAGTTTGATTTTTATATTCTTCTTTCTTTTTATCATAGTCAATTGCTTTTCTACCAACTGCCATCGCTTCTCTAAATGAATCATAATAATTTTCATTTCTTGAGAAACCATCAACAAATCCTTTTGGCATTATATTTTGAATTCTCAATTCCAAAGGATCCATATTCATAACTTTTGCAACATCATCAAGATGAGATTCAAAAGCAAACATAGTTTGTGGAATTCCATATCCTCTCATAGCTCCTGCTGTTGGAAGGTTTGTATAAACAGTATAACCATCAGCTTGAGTATTATCGCAAGGATATAATTGATGGAAACAATTTGTTCCCTTTGCAGCTATTGAATGACCGTGAGATGCATAAGCACCATTGTTAGAAAATAATTCCAATTTTCTTGCAGCAAAAGTTCCGTCAGCTCTTACATAAGAAATAATATGAAGTTTTTGTGAGTGTCTTGTTCTTGTTGAAACAAAAGTTTCTTCTCTTGATGTATCAAGTTTTACAGGATGACCGCCAACTTGAGTTGTAAGGTAAGCTGTTAATGGTTCATACAAAGCATCTTGCTTGTTACCAAAACCTCCACCAATATATGGTTTTACGATTCTAATTTTTCCCCAGCCAATTCCCAAAGCTTGACCGCAAACACGTCTTACAATGTGAGGGATTTGAGTTGAAGCAATAACAACAATTTTTCCTTGCTCTTCATAAGCACAAGCAATTCCGTTTTCAATATGAGAATGTTGAACGATTGGAGTTTCGTACCAGCCTTCAACTTTTGTAAGACCTTCTTCTTTTATAGCCTCTTCATAATTTCCCCTATGATTTTTAGTATGACCTATAATATTATCAGGAAATTCATCGTGAATTGGTCTTAATCCATTATTCATTGATTCAATAGGATCCAAAACAACTTCATATTCTTCATATTCAACTTCAATTAATTTCAAAGCCTGACTTGCAGAAACTTCATTTTCTGCAATAACAACAGCCACATCGTCGCCATAATATCTAACATGTTCATTTAATAATCTTCTATCAGCAACATCTTGGTGGCTTTTGTCAGTTGACCAAGGGTGACCTGCAGTTGGGAAAGTATGTTTTGGAACATCAAAACAAGTAATAATTTTTACAACTCCCTCAACCTCTTCAGCCTTTTTAGTATCAATTGAGATAACCTTTCCATGACCGATTGTTGAATGCAAAACTTTAGCAACATAAGCTCCCTTCATAATAAGGTCTTCTGTATATTTTGCATGACCAGTTACTTTATCGTACGCATCTACTCTTTTAACACTTTTTCCTACATACATTTTAACCTCCTAAAATGTTTCAAAGCATTTTTAATTTATGTACATTTACATTACTATTGTATTTTGTATATAATATATTACCACAAAATACTAATCGTTTTCAAGGTTTTTTCGCAAATTTTTAGTTAAATCAAAAATAATTTTCAAAATTTTTTCAAACAATATTTTAGAATTAATAAAATTTAGAATTTTTAAATTTTTTAATGAACTTTCCATTTATATAAATCTGATTTTATAATCTTTAATAAGCCGTCATTAACAAATTTTTCTTTTATGCTCTTAAAAAATAATTATAATTATTTTTGATATAATACTCATTCTAAGGTATGCTTAATTTATATTGCTATGAGAAATTATTAGATAATTTAGTTTGATAAAAATCAATTTCGTCATTATTATGACATAGAATTTCTTATACAAAAACAAATTTATTAATGCAAACTTAAAAAAGAGAGGTTATTATATCTTGAATCAAAAAAATAAAAATTTTTCAAAGTTGCTACTTCTTTTAGGAAACTCTATCGGTCAACTAGGAAGTAGCATACTTTCTTTTGTACTTGGGCTTTATATTTTAAAAAAATTAAATTGTTCTATATTTTTTTATAGCCTTTCTCAAATTATAGGACCTTTAGTGGCAATTTTTTTATTGCCTATTTTAGGAAGTGCAATTGATAAATACAATAAAAATAGAATTATTAGATTTTCTCAATTTCTTAGTGCTATCTCCCTGTTTTTATTTATTATAACAAGTAGAAAAATAGAGATAGAATATATACATATTATAGGTCTGTTAATAATTTTAAAACTTTCCGATCAAATCCTATCTACAAGCTTAAATTCTTCTACTATTAATATAGTTGATGAAGAGGATATTCAATCGTTTAGAGCTCATCTACAAATAATTCAAGCAGTAAGTATGGTTTTATCTCCCATTATAGCAATATTTATTATTGATAAATTTGCACTAATTGGAATTTTACTTATAGAAATGTTTATGGAATTATTAGTATTAGTAATCTATTGGAAAGTTGATTTCAATAAAAATACAAAGAAAGAAGTTAATGAAAGTCAAAGCTTACTACTTTTGTTTAAAGAGGGGATTGATTTTATATTTAAATACAAAAAAATTGTATTTGGTTTAGCTTTTGTTTTAGTAGTAAACTTTATTCTTGGTATTGTCAATATAGGTTTACCATTTGTTGAAATAAAAATTTTAAATTTATCAAGCAAAAATTATGCTTTAAATGATAGTATTTTGGCTATAGGTTTATTATTAGGTTCATTAATTTCATCAAAAATTAAATCCCAAAAAACTTTAAATATTGCTAGAAATTCTATAAGCTTAATATCTTTAGTAACTTTTGTGTTAGGTTTGTTATTAACATTAGAATTAACTAAAAATATTTGGTCTATTATATTGGCAGGATATTTCTTAATAATCGGTATTTCAATTACTATATGTAATATACTTCTGTCAAGCTGGTCTATACTAAATATCCCTCAAGAATTTCAAGGAAGGGTTTTTAGTATATTAAACACATTAACTCAAGTGTCTTTGCCACTAAGTATGTTATTATTTGGATACTTATTTGAAATAATATCAGTATATATAGTTTTTGTAGGAGCTGGAATCTTTTTATTATTATTTACAATTGGTATTCCTTCTTTATTTAAAATTAATTTAAAAAATGATAAATTAGAGTAATTTAAAAAAGTCCATAATATTGCGTAAAATATTTAACGCAATATTATAGACTTTTCTTTTATTTTATTATAAATTTTAAGCTTTTTAAATTTTATTCTTCTTCTAATTCTTCTAGTTCAAGATTTGCTAAAGAATCTTCTTTTGCTTTATCTTCTTCTTTTTCTGGAATAATTAAGTTCATTAAAACTGCAGAAATTGCTGCAAGTACAACTGGTGATGATCCGATTGCTACTGTTAATTCTTCTGGCATAAAGAAAACGCCAGCATTTTGTGCGCTTGCAACTACTGTAGTAAATCCAACACCAAGAGCTACAGAAACTCCAACTATTGAAGTATTTCTTCCACTTAGAGGTTGGCTTGCGATCATTCTAATTCCGTTCATTGTTATAGCAGCAAAAATTGAAAGTGTTGCTCCTCCCAAAACTGGATAAGGAATTGTTGTAAGAATTGATGATAATTTTGGAACAAGTCCTGATACTAAAATTATCAAAGATGCGAGAGTAAATACTTTTTTATTTACTACCTTATTTATTGAAACTATTCCTGCATTTTGTGAAAATGTAGCTGTTGGAAGACATCCAAAAATCGCTCCAACTAAGTTTGCAACACCATATCCAACAATTCCACCTCTTAATTCTTTTGGTGTAGGAATCCTATCCATACCACCTACTGTTGTTGAAGTCATATCTCCTATTCCTTCAATTGCTGTTACTATAAAAATAATTGTAATTGAAATTATTGCTGATGGCTCAAAAGCAATTCCAAAGTGAAATGGTTCTACAACTGAAATCCAACCTGCTTCTTTTACTGGAGAAAAATCTACCATTCCAAAAAACATTGATACTATGAATCCAATAATCATAGCAAATAATACATTTGCAAGTTTAAACATTCCTTTTCCAAAATGTGTAAATCCAAGTCCTAATATTAAAGTTATTCCTCCGACTAACCAATTTTGCCAAGCTCCCCAGCCTGCAACTTCTACGCTTCCTGCTCCTCCCATATAATTCATAGCTACAGGATAAAGTGAAAGTCCTATTACTAAAACTACTGTTCCTGAAACAAGTGGTGGGAAAAGTGGCATTATGTATTTTAATCCTAGTCCAAAAAGTATTGAACAAATTCCACCAACGATTTGCGCTCCCAATACTATGGCAACAACTTCAACAGGGCCTCGAGCTCCAAATTGATTGGCAAGTCCAATCATTGTAGGTACATACGCAAATGAAACCCCAAATATCATAGGAAGTCTTGATCCTATAATTTTAATTGGATAAATCATCAATAAAGTTGTAAGTGCTGAGCCTATAAGGGCAATTTGAATTAAAATCATTGTATCTTTTGGTGAAAGTCCACTTGCTCCTGCAAGCATTATTGGTGGTGTAATACAACTTGCAATCATTGCTACAACGTGTTGAAAGGCAAGTGGCAACGCCTCTTTTGTAGTTACCTCTCCGTCGAAACTAAAAAGTCCGCTAAATTTTTTTTCTTTTTCCATAAAAATTTTCCTTCTCTTTTATTTTTATTTTTTTTCCGTAAGGAAGGGAGCTATTTTAAAACTCCCCTTATAATAATTTTATTTTTAAAACAAAATTATTTTTATTTATCATCCATCGCCTTTCTTTCAGCTTCTTCTTCTGCTATAGTTTTCTTTGGCATTATTATATTTAGTAAGAAAACTACTAAAGTTGCTAAAACTACAGGTGATGATGTAAATACCATTCTAAACCATTCTGGAAATTGTGATAAAGCTTGATCGCCTAATTGAACAATTCCCATTCCAAGTGCTATTCCAAGACCTACTATTGTTACATTTCTTGAGCTCATTTCGTCTGACATTATTAATTTCATTCCGCTCATTGTTATTTGTGCAAAAACTGTAATTGTTGCACCACCAATAACTGCTTGTGGAACTGAAAGCATCAAAGCTCCAAATTTTGGAATAAATCCTGCAACAAGAATAAGGCTTGCTGTGATTGCAAAAACTTTTCTTGCAACAACTTTTGTTAGCGAAACTATTCCTACGTTTTGGCTGTAAGTTGCTGTTGGCATTCCACCAATCAATGAACCAATCACTGAAGCAAGTCCGTTTGCTTTAATTCCTCCTTCAAGCTCATCTGCTGTTGGGACTCTATTAAGTCCTCCAGCTGTTGTTGAAGATAAATCTCCTACAGCTTGAATTGAATTTACAACAAACATTACTGACATTGTAATTACTGCATCAATTGGAAATTCTAATTTAAATGGCATAATTCTTGGTAGAGTTATCCAAGCTGCTTCTTTAACTCCATCAAAATTAACTATTCCAAAAAATATTGATGCAACATAGCCAACGCCAATTCCTATTAAAATAGCTGCAAGTTTTATAATTCCTTTTCCAAACATATTACAGCAAAGAGTTACTGCTAAAGTTAAAAATGCTACACCCCAATAAACCAAATCTCCTTGGTTAGGATTTCCATTTCCTCCTGCCATATAATTTAAGGCTACTGAATAAAGTGAAAGTCCAATTGTTAAAACTACTGTTCCTGAAACCATTGGTGGGAAGAATTTATAAATTCTTTTTATGTTCATTCCAACTATAAATGCTACGACACCACCGACCAATTGAGCTCCATAAACTGCTCCCAATCCATATTTTAAACCTATTGATGTTAAAACTGGAATATAGGCAAAACTTACTCCCATAATTACTGGAAGTTTTGCCCCAACTTTAAAAACTGGATATAATTGCAAAAATGTCGCGATTGCTGCTACAAACATTCCAGCTTGAATTAAATAAACTGCATCTTGAGCTGATACTGCAAATTCTGTATTCGCTAACTGTCCTGTAAGAACGATTGCCGGAAGTGTATTACCTACTATCATTGCTAATAAATGTTGGAGGGCTATTGGCAAACTCCTTTTAAAACTCGGATTTGCATCCATGTCAAACAAGGACGTGTTTGTGTTTTTTTCTTTTTTTTCTTTTTTTCCCATCTCATCTCCTTTTTTTTGATATAAATTTTTTCTATATCCTATATTAGAATTTTTTAAACTCCAATAATATGATACATTTACTTATAATTTAAACAAATAAATTAATAAAAAAATTTTTTCTTATATTTTAAAAATAAGTTCATAAAATATTTAAATAAGAATTTTATTTATTAAGCTAGTTTAAAAATAAACTAGCTTAATAAATTTTAAAGATTTTTCCAAACTTTTGCAGCTCTTTGTCTTGAATCTGCATGGATTTTGGCTTGGTCGACTGTTGTAATTATTTTATCTTTCATTACAAATTTTCCATTTATAATTGTATCGTTTACAAGTCTTCCTGTTAGACCAAATAGGCTATGTCCACCCCAATTGTCTTTGTTAATTGGTGTGTATGGATCGTAATTTATTGTAATTAAATCTGCATAAGCTCCCTTTTTAATTCTTCCTACTTCATTGTTTAGGAAATGTGAAACTATGTCAGGGTTATTTTTAAATTGCATTTCCAAGGTTTCTCCAAATCCTTTTGTTGGATCTTGGGTATTGTGAGCTTGGATTATATTTGCAACTTTCATTGATTCAAACATATCGTTTGTATAGGCATCTGTTCCTATTCCTACTTTTAATCCTTTTTCAAAAAATCTATTTACTGGAGGAACTCCTACTGCATTGTTCATATTTGATTCTGGATTGAAAATTACTGGAGTATTATTTTTCTTTAATATATCCATTTCTCTTCCGTTTATATGAACGCAGTGGATAGCTAAGGAATTTTCATTTATTATGCCAAAATCATTTAGTCTTTCTACAATTCTTTTGCCATATTTTCTTTGACAATCCCATTGGTCTTCGATTCCTTCTGCTACGTGAACATGGAAACCGTTATAAACTCCATCCATTGCAGCAAGTGCTTTTTCTAATGACTCATCTGAAAGAGTAAAAGATGCGTGAAGTCCAAATAATCCTCTTAGCATATCATCATTTTCTTTTTGAGAATATTTAATCCAATCTACGTTTTCTTTTATTTCTTTATCTCTAATTTCAGCTCCATCACGATCTGAAAGTTCGTAGCAAAGATTTGTTCTAATTCCTACTTCTTTTGCAGCTTCTCCAAGAGTAAATAGAGAATTTTCTACAGAATTTGGTCCTGAATGGTGGTCAATTACTGTTGTAACTCCATTTGCTATTGATTCCATATAAGTTGTTAGGGCATTTAATCTTACATCTTCTGTTGTAAGTTCCCTATCAAGAGACCACCACAAATTTTCTAAGACATTAAAAAAATTATCTGTTGGTTTTGAAACTGCCATTCCTCTTGCGTAAGCTGAATAAATATGTGAGTGAGCACAAATCATTCCTGGCATAAGAAGTTTTCCTTTTAAATCAATTACTTCTTCATCAGGATATTTTTTTAAAATATCCTGATTTTCTCCAACATCTTCTATTAATTTGTCCTTGATTAAAACTGCGCCGTTTTCATAAAAATTATTATTTTCATCGTTTGTAATTATTAGGCAATTTGATAATATCATCTTATCTCCTTATGAATTTAAAATTTCACTTGGCTTTATATAGTAAGCATAGTTTTCTTCGATAGCTTTTATTAATTTTTGCATATTTTCTGACAAATCGTCTAAGTTTTCTGTTTCAATTACTTTGCCATTTTCAAGTCTAACTAAATATTTATTACCATCTTTTAAGAAACCTGTATTTGTTGAATCATCAAAGTCTTCTTTTGTCCAAAATACTGTAAGTTTATCTTTGTAAGGACGTCCTGCATGTGGGCAATAGAATCCACAGTTTCCACATTCATTACACATTCCATCTAAGTGGATTATTTGATGAAGATTTTCAAATCCATCAACTTTTATTGCTACGTTTGCTCTGTTTGGACAAACTTCTGTACACATTTCACAAATTTGATTACATTTTAAACATCTGTATCCTTCATTTTTGCCTTGGATTTTTTCTTGAAGTCTTCCTCTTTTTTCAAAAATTATTTTGTTTTGTTCTTTAACTTCAAATTTTTCAAAATCATTTTCTAGATTTTCTTTTGCTAAAATATCAAGACAAACTGCTTTTGCTTCTCCCATTGCTTTTACAATAGTGCTTGCTCCAGCTCTACAATCTCCAATTACATAAACATTGTCGATATTTGTTTCGTAATTTTCTGTAGTTTTTACATTGCCCCAATCATCTAAATTAATATTATTTTCTTTGAATGCGCTTGTATCAACTCTTGCACCTGTTGCACCAATTACTGTATCAAATTCAAGATCAAGTTTTTCTCCTGTTGAATTGATTGATCTTCTTCCAGATTCATCAAATTCCCCAAGCTCCATTTTTTCACATTTTAAAACTTTTCCGTCATAAGAATAAGGAGCTACTAATTCATAAATTTTGTGTCCTTCTTCTTTTACATCATTTACTTCTTCTTGAGTTGCAGGCATGTAAGCTTCTGTTCTTCTATAAACTAAGGCTACGCTTTCAACTCCATCAAGTCTTGCTGCAGTTCTTGTACAATCCATAGCTACATCTCCTGCACCTACAACTGCAACTTTTTTACCAACATTTGCCTTGCCATTCATTCTTACATCCCACAAGAAATCAAGAGCATCAAGGATATTTTCGCTTCCTTCTTTTACTGGAGATCTTCCCTTCTCCCAAGCACCTGTTGCTGCAATTATATAATCATAATCTTTTTTCAATTCTTCGTAAGATTCTGTTACTTCAGAATCAAAAACAAATTTTACGCCTTGTTTTACAGCAATTTGGTAATCTCTTTCGATTTGTTCATCAGAAATTCTAAATTTAGGAATAACATGGCTTACAATTCCGTAAGGTTTTGATAATTTTTCTCTTACTGTAACGTCCATTCCATTTCTTCTTAGATAAGATGCTACAGCAATTCCACCAGGACCTGCTCCTATAACAAGAACTTTTTTGTCTGATTTTATTTCTGATTCTTTAATATTTTCTACAAACTTATCTTGAGCCTTATCAGCTGCTATAAGTTTCATATCTCTTATTTGAAGGCTCTTTTCATAGTCAACTCTTGTACAATGATCTTGGCAATAATGTGCACAAAGTTTTCCAAGAATTGTTGGTGCTGTATTGTCCATCGCAATAACTTCAATCGCCTTATCGTATTCACATTCAGCAACTAATTGCAAATATTCAGGAATTTGTTGTTGGATAGGACAGCCACCATCTTTACAAGGAGCCTTGTAGCAATCTGTAAGTGGAAGAGTTGAATTTGTTTTTCTTGATCCAACTTTTTCTCTGTATAATTTATTATTAACCCATTCGTTTATGATTTTATCTCTAAGTTTTACAGTTTTTTCTACATCAACATCGTGAAGTTTATCACTTAATAAATCCTCAGTTTCTTTTGCCAATTGGTTAAATCTTAAATATCCACCTGGTTTAAGAATTGTTGTTGCAACTGTAATTGGTTGACCTAAAGCTTCAAAAATTTCTTTAATATTTCTAGCATCAGCACCACCAGAATATGACATTGGAAGTTTGCCATCAAATTTTTCTGAAAGCATAGCTGCCATAGAAATAGTTAATGGAAGAAGAGCTCTTCCTGACATATACATTTCTTCTGCTGGAAGTTCATTTCTTTTTACATCAACTGGGAAAGTATTTGTAAGCTTTACACCAAAGGCAAGATCATTTTTCTTTGCAAGATCTAATAATCTTTCAATCATAACAACTGCATCTTCGTATTGAAGGTCATCTTTGAAATGGAAATCTGTAAAAGAAATATAATCAAAGCCCATATCATCAAGAGTTTTTCTTGCATATTCATAACCTAACATAGTTGGATTACATTTTATAAATGTAGATATTTTCTTTTCATCTATTAGATATGATGCAATTTTTTCAATTTCTTCTGCAGGACAACCGTGAAGGGTTGAAAGTGTTATAGAATCACAAATATTTGTGCTGATTTTTTCTAAATCTTTTTTATCAAATTTTGAAAATTTATCGATATTTTCTTCAAGATATAATTTACATTCTTTAAATACTTCTGTGTCTTTAGCATTTCTTAAATTTTCAATGTATGTATCAATTTTTTCAGATTTTATTCCTTCAAGATCATAACCTACTGACATATTGTAAGCAAAATCTTTTTTATCAGAAATATTTAATTCTTTTGCCAAAGCAATAATTGCAAAATATGCTTTTACATATTCATTGTAAGCTTCTTTTACTGTAAGCTCTGTTGACCATTCACAGTTATAACATTCATCTTCCGAATTTATGCATGGCTTTGCAACAGCTTTTTGTATATCTACTCCATCAAGTTTTTGAACTGTTTTTAATTCAATAAATCTTGCTCCTGCAAGATAGGAGGCTAGAATATTTTGGGCAAGTTGAGATTGAGGACCTGCTGCAGGGCCTACTGCTGATGAAATCTCATCTCCAAAAACAGTTTTTAACATTTTTCCTGATTCATTTTTGTAGAATTTTTCTTTTTTAATTCCAAAAATAGAACCTTCATTCTTATATTCTTCCAAAGCCCAATTCATTAGGTCTTTAAAAGGTATAGGTCTCATAAATTCACTCATTTTTTACTCCTTTTTTATGGGTTTTTATTTATCAAACCGACCAAAATAGCGTTTTCTTTTTCTATAATTTTTTTGAAAAATTTACAAAGATGAGGGTAGGAGAACTTCCCTCTCTTTTTAATTTTTCTAGTATATTTTTAAATAAGCAATTTTTATAAGGAAGTCTTCCGCCAAGAAAGTGCAAATGACTTATTTTATTTTTATAAAAACTGATTATTATTTTGCTATTTAAAAGTCAAATTTATAAAAATCTATAAAATTTATATCAAGAAAGGCTTAAACCTTTCTTGATATTTTTAATTTATTTTATATATTCAAGTGGAAGAACTGCGTATGTTGCTGCACAAGTTACTAAGTCTTGTTTGAATGTAACTTCGTTTGGTGCGTGAGCTTGATCTTCTGCTCCTGGTCCAAATCCTATTACTGGAATATTGTGTCTTCCCATTATAGCAACACCGTTTGTTGAGAATGTCCATTTGTCTGTTAATGGTAAATCTTTTCTCTTTTCAATTTCTTTTTCTACATTTGGAGCTATTCTCTTATCTCCATAAAGACCCTTGTATGCTCTTTCTAATGCTTTTGTTACTTCGTGATCTTTAGGAATTACCCATGTTGGGAAATAGCATTCTTGTTTTTTGCTTACGCCAGTCCATGATGGTCTTTCGTAATCATACATTGTAACTTTTGCGCCGAATTTTTTAGCTGATGGTAAATCTTCAATTTCTTTTATGCAAGACTCCCATGTTTCTCCAGCTGTCATTCTTCTATCAAGTGAAATTGCACAAGAATCTGCAACTGCACATCTTGATGGAGAAGTATAGAAAATTTGGCTTGTTGTAACTGTTCCACGTCCTAAGAAGTTTGCTTCTTTGTATTCAGGATTGTATTTTTCGTCAAGCATTTTTACAAGACCTTTTATTTCTACTGAATCGTCTGCTGGATTTTCGTTTAATTGTTCGATTTCATTAAGGATTTTTGCCATTTTATAAATTGCGTTATCTCCTCTTTCTGGAGCTGAACCGTGGCAAGAAACACCTTTAACTTCTACACGAATTTCCATTCTTCCTCTTTGTCCTCTGTAGATTCCACCGTCTGTTGGTTCTGTTGAAACTACAAATTCTGGTCTGATTCCTTCTTCTTCAATCATATATAACCAGCAGTTTCCATCACAGTCTTCTTCTTGAACTGTTCCTGTAACTAAAACTCTATATTTATCATTTAAGAATCCTAAATCTTTCATGATTTTTGCGCCGTAAACTGCTGATACGATTCCACCTAATTGGTCTGAGCCACCACGACCACCGATTAAATTTTCATCTTCAAATCCTTCGTATGGATCAAATTCCCAGTTATCAATATTTCCAATTCCTACTGTGTCAATGTGACCATCAAATGCGATTTGTTTTTCGCCTGTACCCATTTCGCCAAGTACATTTCCTTGACCATCAATCCAAGCCTTATTAAAGCCTAGTTTTTCCATTTCTTCTTTTATTCTTTTTGATTTATCGCCTTCTTCGCAAGATTCTCCATGTTTTAAGATTAAATCTCTCAAGAAAGCATTCATATCTTCTGAATAATTTTGAGCAGTTTCTTTTACTAAATCATAATTAATTTCTGTCATTTAAATCTCCTTTTAAATTTTAAAATTCTTATTTATTTTCGTCTTCTTTGTCAACTAATCTTTCTTTGTTAGCTTCAATTAATTTTTCAATTGTAGCTTTAGGATCTTTAACTTTTTGTAAGAATATCATTGCAGCAATTATATATGGTTTAAAGCTTGCTTCTTTGTAAAGTGGATCTCTATATCTATCAAATACAGATTCATCAACTTCTCCATCTTCACATGAAAGTCCTGTTATATCTGCTGGAAGACAGTGCATGTATAAAGCTTTACCATCTTTTGTAAGTTTCATCATTTCTTCTGTACAAGCCCAATCCATGTGTTCTTTGTTTTGTTCAAGAAGTCTTTGTTCAAGCTCATCAATTCCTTTTTGATCTCCTTTTGCATAAAGGTCTGTTCTTTCTTCCATAGCTGCAAATGGTGCCCAAGATTTTGGATAAACTATATCAGCATCTTTGAAAGCTTCTTCCATTGAATTTGTTTTTGTAAAGCTTCCGCCGTATTTTTTAGCATTTTCTTCTGCAATTTCTTCAACTTCTGGCATTATTTCGTATCCTTCTGGATGAGCTAAAACTACATCCATTCCAAATCTTGTAAATAAACCTGAAATTCCTTGAGGAACTGAAAGTGGTTTACCATAAGATGGAGAATAAGCCCAAGTCATAGCAACTTTTTTGCCTTTAAGATTTTCAATTCCACCAAATTCGTGAATAACGTGAAGTAAATCTGCCATAGCTTGAGTTGGATGGTCAATATCGCATTGAAGATTTACAAGGTGTGGTCTTTGTTCAAGAACTCCGTGATCATATCCTTCTTGTACATATTCAGCAAAGTCTTTCATATATTTGTAGCCTTTGCCTATATACATATCATCTCTTATTCCAACTGTATCAGCCATAAATGAAATCATGTTAGCTGTTTCTTTTACAGTTTCACCGTGAGCTTGTTGTGATTTTCCTTCGTCTAAGTCTTGAACTTCAAGTCCTAGCATATTTGCAGCTGATGCGTATGAAAATCTTGTTCTTGTTGAATTATCTCTAAATAATGAAATAGCAAGTCCTGAGTCAAAGATTTTTGGAGAAATATTTTTTTCTCTCATTGCTCTTAATGTATCAGCTACTGTAAAGATTGCTTCAAGTTCATCTTGTGATTTATCCCATGTGTGGAAAAAGTCATCGTGGTATAAGTTTTCAAAATCTAAGCCTTCTAATTTTTCTAATAATTTGTTAATATCTTGTGTCATTAATTTTTTCTCCTATCTAATTATTTTTTTATATTCAAATTTTTCATCGTTTGTATAATATCCATCCCAAACTACTTTTCTGTAGTGTTCGAAGTCTGTATCTCCTTCTGTTGAGATAAATAAAATTACTGAATTTTCATCTAATTTTAATTTTTCTTTTATATCTTTTAAATCTTCTCTTTGTAAAATTTCACTAACAGCTCCAACAGTTGCTGCTCCAGATTCTCCAGATATAACTCTCTCATCTTCTCCAATTGGATTTCCCAAAATTCTCATTCCTCTTGCAGCCGAACTATCTGGAACTGATAAAAATGCGTCAACGTAAGATTTTAAAATTGGGTATCCAACAGTAACTGGTTCTCCACAAGCAAGTCCTGCCATGATTGTATTCATTTCGCCTTCAACGTTGTGGATTTTGCCATCGTTTATTTTTGCTGTTAGGTAGTTACAATTTGCTTTTTCTGGTTCGATTAGTCCTATAAAAGGTTTCTCACTTCCCTTAAATTCGTCTGAGAAAAATCCTGTTACTCCAGTTGCAAAAGAGCCCACTCCTGCTTGTAAGAATATGTGAGTTGGTTTTTTGCCTGCTTCTTTTAATTGATCAGATGCTTCTTTTGCAAGAGTTGAATATCCTTGAATAATCCATGTAGGAATTTCTTCATATCCTTCCCAAGCTGTATCTTGAACCATAATATAGCCTTTTTCTTCAGCATATTTATTGGCAAGTCTTACGCAAGCATCGTAGTTAAGTCCATCCATAATGTCACATTTAGCGCCAGTTTTTCTGATATTATCTCTTCTTTCAAGAGCTGATCCATCAGGCATCAAAACCACACAATCTTGTTCTAATTGTTGGCTTGTCCAAGCAACTCCTCTACCATGATTTCCATCAGTTGCTGTAATAAAAGTTACCTTGCCTAATTTTTCTTTGATTTCAGGAGAAATCAATTTCTCATAAGGTAGATCATCTAAATCCATATCAAGTTTTTGGGCTATGTATTTTGCCATAGCATAAGATCCTCCCAAAACTTTAAAAGCATTGAGACCAAATCTTAATGACTCGTCTTTGACAAATATATCCTCCACACCAAATAAATCTGCAAGATTGTTTAATCTTTTTAATGGTGTTACAGAATATTGGGGAAAGCTCGCATGAAATTTTTGAGCTTTTGAAGATTCTTCTTCATTAATAAAACTTAAATCAGCTAAATCTTCCAAATTTCTTTCATTTAAAACTATATTAAAACTCTCTTTCAATCTTTTCTCCTTTCTAGAACTTCTTCTGGTATTATAGTAACATATCACACATCAAAAAGCAAGACTTTTTTAAAAATGTTTTCAAAAAATTTTTTAAATTTTTATTTTTTAATATTTTTCTATTTTAAATTTTTATTTTGCTACGAAATTTTTTTGAAAAATTTCTATTTAAATTTTTTCTTTCATTAAATTTTTCCTATAGTATAATTTAAATATATTCTTTAAAAATCAATAATTTATAGAAAGAAGGAAGATATGTCTAATATAGAACTAGAAGTTTGTGGGGGTTGTAATGCGAAAATCCCCCAAGAAAGTCTAGGCGAAACTTTATCTTCTATTAAAAATTTTAAAAGAGATGATGTTTTGATTGGATACGATACCATGGACGATTGTGCTCTTGTAAGAGTTGATAAAAATAATGGAATTGTATCTACCCTAGATTTTTTCCCGCCGATGGTTTCTGACCCATATATTTTTGGACAAATCGCTGCGGCAAATGCCCTATCAGATATTTATGCTATGGGAGCCGAACCAATTTGTGGGCTAAATATTGTTTTGTTTCCTGAAGATGAAAATATAAATATTTTGAAAAAAATTCTCCAAGGAGGTGCAAGCAAGGTTATAGAAGCTGGTGCATCTCTTGTAGGCGGTCATTCAATTCATGATCCAAAAATAAAATACGGACTTTCTGTAACGGGAAAAGTCGATATTGATAAAGTTTGGAAAAATAATACGCCAAATGAAAAAGATATTTTGATTTTAACCAAGCCTTTGGGTGTAACTTTAGTTACAAACGCCTACGGGATTGATATTCTTAGTCAAGAGGAGATGGATAAGGCCATTTCTTCTATGATATTTTTAAATAAATATGCCAAGGAGATTTTGGAAAAATATAGGATAAGCTCAGCTACTGATGTTACCGGTTTTTCTTTTATGGGGCACTTGTCGGAAATGCTTGACGATAAATATTCTGCCATAATTGATTCTAAAAATATTCCAATCCTTGATGGAGCAAAAAAAGCTGCAAGCGAATTTGTTTTTACCAAGGGAGGACAAAGAAATAGGATGCACATGGAAAATATGGTGGAATTTCTTGTTGATGACTTTGCTCTTGAGGAAGTTTTATACGATCCTCAAACATCTGGAGGACTTTTGGTAAGTATTAATAAGGATGATGCAAAAGATGCCTTGGAAGAATTAAGGAGAAACAAGATAGATGCAAAAATTGTAGGTCAAATAAGTAAAAAATATGATAAATCAATATTTATAGAATAAAAAGGAGTAAAAAAATGAAAGAAATTGATGCTAGAGGAATAGAATGTCCAATGCCTGTAATTATGGCAAAAAGAGAAATTAAAAATGGTGAAGAAAATTTTTATGTACTTGTAAATGAGGATATAGCTGTAGAAAATTTGAAAAAACTTGCAAAAGAAACTAACTTTGATATTGAAATCGAAGAAAAAGAAGATGGAGTTTTCAAATTAAATTTTAATAAAAATGAAGAAAAAACAGAGAAAGATGATAAGGAAGAAAGCCTATCTTCTTCTTATGTTGTAGTTTTTGATTCTGATAAAATTGGCGATGGGGATGAAGATTTCTCAAAATCTTTATTGGAAAGCTTCTTAGTTTCAATAACTGAGGCAGACGTACTTCCAAAATATGTAATTTGCTACAACAAGGGAGTATTTTTGACAACACAAAGAGAAAACACCATAGAAGATTTGAAAAAACTTGCTGATAATGGGGTTGAAATAATCTCTTGCGGTCTTTGCCTTGACCACTATGGAGTAAAGGAAGAATTAAAAGTTGGAAGAATTTCAAATATGTATGAAATTTCTTCATTAATGAGAACCCATCACACCATTAGACCATAATGGAATATATAATTTATACTTTCAAATCATCAAATTTAGCCTATCTTGCCCTAAGCAAAGTCGAAAGCGAAAATATTAGGGCAAGGCTAGTCCCTCTTTTGCCAGAAATTGATGCAGGTTGTGGACTTTGTCTTAGGTATGAAAAGAAATTTGATGAGAAGGTAAAAGAAATTTTTTCAAAAAACAAGCTTGATTTTGAAGAAAAATACCTGCTTATTTACAAAGAAAACAAAAGAAAGCCAGAGGTTAAAGCTTATGATTTATCTTGATAATGCTGCAACTACAATCGACAAGGACGAATCAGTTGCAAGGGCAGTTTATAATGCTATAAATTCAAAATCTTTTGGCAATCCCTCAAGAGGAGCTTATAAAGTTAGCCTTGATGCCCTAAATTTATTGATGCAAACTAGAAAAGAAGTTGGGGCTTATTTCGGTATGGACAATCCCTTAAATGTGGTTTTGTGTCCAAACATAACTTTCGCCCTAAATTTTGTGATAAAATCACTTTTTACAAGAGGCGACCACGTCATAACGAGCCTTGCAGAACACAACTCCGTCCTAAGACCCCTTTATGATTTGGCAAAAAACGGAACAGAGCTTTCTTTTATCGATATAAAAGATGATTTTAGCCTTGATCTTGAAAAAATTGAAAGTTTAGTCAAAAAAAATACAAAAGCTCTAGTAATTACAGGAGCATCAAACGTATCAGGAGTTTTGACAGACCTTGATAAGGCAAGCGAAATTTGTAAAAAATATAAGTTGAAATTAATAATAGACGGAGCTCAAGTTGCAGGTTATGTGCCTTTTGATATAAAAAAATATCCCGAATCAATATTTTTATTTACAGGCCACAAGGGACTTCACGCTCCCCAAGGAACGGGTGGATTTATTGTAAATGGAAATTTTGATTTCAAACAAGTTTTTGCTGGTGGTTCAGGTTTTGATTCATTTTCAAAAACCCAACCACACGTCTTGCCAGATTTATTTGAACCTGGAACTGCAAATGTTCATTCCTTTGCAGGACTAAAAAGTGCCATAGAATTTTTGACAGAAAATACTCAAAAAGATATAAATGAGCTTACAAAAATTTTGTATAATGGTCTAAAAGATATTGATGGAATTAAATTTTATTCAAATATAAATTTAAAACACGTTCCAATAATTTCATTTAACATAAAAGATATTCCAGCAAATTATATAGCAATGAAGCTATGGGATGATTACGAAATTTGCGTAAGAGCAGGCAGCCACTGTGCCCCACTTTTTCACGAAAAAATGGGAACAAAAAAACAAGGCATAGTAAGAATGAGCCTGTCATTTTATAACACAAAAGAAGAAATAGAAAAAACAATAGAGGCTGTAAAAAATATAGCAAATGAAAAAAGCTAGGGTAATCCTAGCTTTTATTTTAAAAACATTATTTTATCTTCATCTAAATTAAAATATAGATTTTTTTCATTTTTTAAATCATTCCATTTTTCTTTTTCCAAAAATACGGTAATTTGTCCTTCGCCTTCTTTTTTTCTTATTAGTAGGCAAGTGTTGAAAGTCTGGTCGATTTCTTTTATTATTTCCATTTGAAATGAATTTTTTTCTTTTTTATTTTTGGAAATTTCTACATCATGACCTCTTATGCCTATAAATTTTTCATTGTGATTTTTTTCTAAATCTAAATCTAGGTTCCAAGCATCAGCCTTATAAGTATTTTCTCCAATTTTTTCAACTTTTGAGAAATTTTTGCAACCTGATAGCTCTGCTGCTGCCATGGTTTCTGGATTATGAAAAAGCTCCTTGGTTGGTTTTTTTGCTTCTGATTTTCCTTTTGTCATTATTACAATGTCATCACACATTCTGTATATTTCATCCCTATCGTGGGAGACAAAAAGGGTTGGTATTTTATATTCTTCTATAATTTTTCTAACTTCAAGCTCAATTGACCATCTCAAATATCCATCAATTGCTGAATATGGCTCGTCTAACAAAAGAATTTCTGGCTCGTTTACCAAAATTCTTGCAAGAGCTGCTCTTTGTTTTTCTCCACCAGAAATCATTTCTGGCATAGAATTTTTTATATGTCCAATATGAAGTTCTTCTAATTTTTTATTTATTATTTTTTCAGAATTTCTATTTTTTCCCCTAAGTCCAGTTTTTATATTTTCATAAACTGTCATGTTTGGAAAAAGTGCGTAATCTTGAAATAGATAGCCAACTTTTCTATCTTTGGTTGGTATATTTATTTTTTTATCTTTATCAAAAAGGATTCTATCATTTAAAACTATTCTTCCATAATCTGGTTTTATAATTCCCGCTATTGCTTTTAGGGTTAAGCTTTTGCCAGAGCCTGATGCTCCCAAAATTCCCAAAATCCCTTCTTCATTTGTAAATTTTGCATCAAGTTTAAAATTTGTAAATTCTTTTTTTATTTCAACATCAAGCATAATTTTTTTCCTTTGGATTTGTATCTTCTAAGAAATTTATGGCAACAAGAACAACAAATGAAATCAAAACATTTATCATAACCCACTTATAAGCAACAGCGTCTTGACCGATTCTCCAAAATTGATAAACAGTTGTTGAAATGGTTGCAGTTTTTCCTGGAGTGTATCCGCTTACCATGGATGTTGCTCCATATTCTCCAAGGGCTCTTGCGAATGATAAAACAAAACCTGCCATAACGCCTTTTTTGCAATTTGGCATCAAAACTTTCCAAAAAATCCATGTATTTGACTTGCCCAAAGTTTGAGCTGCGTATGATAAATTTTGGTTATAAGCTTCAAAAGCTCCTCTAGTTGTCCTATACATCAAAGGAAATGTTACTATAACTGTTGCAAAAATTGCTGAATACCAATTCATTATAAGAGGAAATTTAAAATATTCTACTGCGATTTTTCCTAGTGGCGAATTTGTTCCTAGAATTTTTATTAGAAAAAATCCTACAACAGTAGGAGGCAATACCAAGGGTAAGGTTAATACCACATCGATTGCCCCCTTTACTTTTGCAGGTAATTTTTTAATATAGTAAGCAGCAAATATACCAAGAAAAAATATTATTACCGATGATATACTTGCAATCCTTATTGAATTATATAAAGGATATAAGTCCATATCTATTTATTTAATGCCTTTATTTAATGGCTTAAATCCATATTTATCTAAAATTTCTGATGCTTTTTCGCCTTTTAAAAATTCTAAATATTTTTTGCCTTCTTCTGGATTTTTTGAATTTTTAAGTAAAGCTGCTGGATAAATTACTTTATTTTCTAGCATTGAATCATCAGCTACTGCTACTGTTTCAAGTCCTGCTGTTTTTGCGTCAGTTTTATAAACTATTCCACAATCAGCAGCTTTTTCACTTACCCATGATGTAACTTCTTTTACGTTTGAACCAAGTGTAACTTTATCTTGAATCTTATCCCAAATTCCTAAATTTTTAAGAATTTCTTCTGAATATTGTCCAACTGGAACGTCAGCATTTCCTAGAGCGATTTTTTCTACTTCATCTTTTTCAAGATCTTTAAAATCTTTGATTTCTTTTTCATTTCCTTTGGCTACTGCAAGAGTTACTTCATTTTCAAGTAAATCAAATCTTGTTTCTTTGTCTATTTTTTCTTCTTTGTCAAGTTCATCCATTTGTTTTTGAGCTGCTGAAACAAATACATCACAGTCTGCTCCCTCATCAATTTGAGTTTTTAAAGTTCCTGATGAATCAAAGTTGAATGTCAAACTAAGATTTGGATTTTCTTTTTCAAATTCTGTTTTTAATTCTTCTAAGGCTTCTGTCATTGAAGCTGCTGCGAATACTACAAGGTCTTTTTTCTCCATTTTGCCCGCATTTTCATTTGATTTTTCTACGCTTGCATTTGAATTTGACATAGCTTCATTTGAATTGTTGTCATTTTTTTTGTTGTTACCACAAGCTGCTGTTCCGATTAATAATGCTCCTGCTAGAGCTGTCATTGCGATTTTTTTAATATTCATTTTCTTCTCCTAAAATTTTAATTTCATCACCTGTTTTTATTACGCCTTCTTTAATTACTTTTGCAAATATTCCCTCATAAGGCACAATACATTTTCCTACACTTTGCTTTATGGCGCAGCCCTTGTGACATTCTTTTCCAATTTGACTAACTTCCAAAATACAATCGCCAATTTTTAATTTTTCTCCAATTGGAAGCTCATGCAAAATTATTCCTTTGGTTGTAATATTTTCTGCAAAATCCCCAAAAGCAAATTTGCGATTTTCATTTTCCATTTTTCTAATTGATTCTACTGCCAAAAGGCTTACTTGCCTGTGCCACTTTCCTGCGTGGGCGTCATTTTCTAGCCCAAAATCTTTTTTAAATAAACCCTGACCTATCTGTTCCTTTCTCACTCCCTTTGTCTTTGAAATATTTATTGATAAAACTGTTGAGTTATTATTTGTGTCCACTATTATCCCCTTCTAATATATCTAAGCCATGACTTAAAAAAGGCAAACTTCCTTCTATACTTTCTATGACAGCCTTGGGAGATCCTGGTAAATTTATAATTAAAGAATTATTTTTTATTCCAGAAACTGCTCTTGATAAGGCCCACATATGAGTTTTTTCTTTTGAAATTAATCTTATAGCCTCGCTTATGCCTGGCGTTTGTTTTTCTATTACTTTTAAACTTGCCTCTGGTGTATTGTCCCTTTTTGAAAGTCCAGTCCCACCAGATGTTAAAATTAATTGGATGTTTTCATCAACTAATTTATTTAATTCTTTTTCAATATTTTCCAAATCATCGTTAATTATAGATTTATAAACCATCTTATAATTTTCTGGCATTATTTTTTGACAAGCGTCAATGCATCCGTCTTTGTTTTCTCCGCTTGATCTGGTATCAGAAATTACCACAAAGGCGTAATTATAAATTTTTTCTTTCATAAAGCCCTGATTTTCCTCCTGATTTTTTTACTAAATATATATCTTTTATGGTCATAGACTTATCAAGAGCCTTGCACATATCATAAACTGTCAAAAGCCCAGCAGAAACTCCCGTCAAAGCTTCCATTTCAACTCCAGTTTTTCCTTGGCACTTAACTTTTACTTGGCAAAATAATAAATTTCCCTCAAAATAAAAATCTACATTTATTCCATTTAACAAAAGCGGATGAGCCATAGGAATTATTGAAGATGTATTTTTTACAGCCTGAATTGCTGCAACTTGAGCTATGGCAAGAACGTCTCCCTTTTTTATTTTTTCATTTTTTATAGCTTCTATCGTTTCATTTTTTAATTCAATTGAACCTTTGGCTATGGCTTCTCTTTGGCTGATTTCTTTTTGAGATACATCAACCATTTGCCCCCTGCCATTTTTGTCTAAATGTGTAAACATTTATCCTCCTATCCTATACATAGATTCTTTTATTACTTCTTTTTCCAAATGATGTCTTTGAGGTTTTTTCATAAGAGCCTCATCAATTAATTTTTCTATATTTTCATTTGCTCTTATAGCTTTTTTTAAATCAATTTCTAAATCCGAATGAAGACAAGGTCTAATTTTACCATCTGCTGTAAGTCTTAATCTATTGCAAGTAGAGCAAAATTTATGACTTAATGGCTCAATAATCCCCAGTGTATAATCAAAATCTGGGACTTTGTAAAGACTTGTTGGCGAATTTTTGTCGGGATTTTTTATTGGAATTAAATTTAATTTTTTTATAATTTCATCGCTTGAAATAAATTTATCTTTTGAAAAATCTGCCGTGCCGCCTATTGGCATTAGCTCAATAAATCTAAGCTCTATGTCATTTTCTTTGGCAAATTTTATAAAATCATAAATTTCTCCATCATTAAATCCCTTTATCAAGACACAATTAATTTTTATTTTATAGGCAAAATTTTTAGCATAAGAAATTGCATCAAAGACTTTTTTTAAATCGCCACCTTGACTCATCATCTTATATTTTTTCTCATCAAGGCTATCAAGAGAAATATTTAATCTTTTTAGTCCATTTTCCCACAAAATTTTTGCCTTTTCTTTTAGAAAATATCCGTTTGTAGTCATTGCCAAATCTTCTAGTCCATCAATTTCAGCAAGCATTTTTACCAAACTTTCTACATTTTTTCTAACTAAAGGCTCGCCACCAGTAAGTCTTATTTTTTTGATTCCTTTTTTTACAAAAATTTTGCTTATTTCATTAATCTCTTCTAAAGTCAACATATCTTCATGATTTTTTTTGCAAGAAAGACCATCTGGCATACAATATTTGCACCTATAATTACAACGGTCTGTAAGAGAAATTCTCAAATAATCTATTTTTCTTTCATACTTATCAAGCATATAATCAACTACTTTCTATATTTTTATAATATCCTAGCTTAAAACCAAATAAACAATATTCTTAAAATTTTAAAAAAAATTGAACTTGGAAAGAAAGTAAATCTTCTAAATCTCATTAAATAACTAAAGTGAAAATTAAAAGATTTGCCCTCTTACACCAAGTTCACTATTAGCTTAAAGCATTTCTATAAAAGCTGCAATTCTTGTATTTATTTGTCCAATATCTGTTTTTGAAAAATCAGTTTCCAAAGATAGGTATGGGATATTTTTTTCTTCTGTTACAAATTTTCTAATTGATGTAGTTTCTATTGCATAAGTGTGGCAAGCTTGAAGCTCTACATCCAAAACTGCATCGACTTTATATTTGTCGATTAACCTATCCAATAAATCAAATCTATTTTTATTTGGGCTCATCACTGAACAACCAATATCTATGTATCTTTTTGCAATCGCCTTTATTGGATTTTTTGTATTTTCTTCTACAAGTCTATCATAATTTTTTTCGCCTGTACAGTTTTCGTAACTTACAACAACTGCCCCATTATCTTCAACAGCTTGTATAACTTTTTCAGTTGCCCCACCGATTGGACAACCTGTAATTAAAATTCTTGGTTTTTTCGGAAGATTTTCGTCATATTCTTCCATGATTTTTTCTGCCAAATTATTAAGCTCATCAGCAAGATTTTCCCTATCAAATTTAAAAGTTGAACCATACAAAACTTTAAAATAATCATAGCCTGACATAGGAGTTGGATCATTTGCCATAGTGCCCGCAAGTTTTTTGAAGGCTTTTCTAATTTTATTTTCAAGCTTAATTTGATTTTCTAAATTTTCATCAGAAATTTCTACTCCAAAAGTATCTTCAATTTTTTCTTTTACTCTAATAACTTCTTTTTTCCAAAGATTAAGGGCATCTTCTCCTTGGTTGTGAGGAAGATTCATCACGTGGACTGGTTTAAATTCTCCCATAAGCTCATACATTTTTTGTTTTCCATCACAAGTAGTTTCCCCTATTACCAAATCTGAAAAATGAAAAAATGGACACTTGTCTGTGATTGCAAATCCATAAGATGATTTTATCAAAGGACAAAGATTAATTGGCAAATCTTTTTCAGCCTCGCTTATAGTTTCGTCTGATGTAGAACATAAAGAAACTGTTCTTGCTCCCATGGCTTGAGCAATTTCTCTTGGAAAATATGTACAATACATCCCAACAACAGGCTTTCCACTATCTTTTATTTTTTTAACTTGCAAAAAAGAATTTTTTCTTTGCTCAGCAAATTCTTCAAAAACTTCCGGTAAATCTTTTACTAATTCCATCTTACCTCCTTGTGATAAAACACTTTTATGGCTTTATTTATAAGTTCAAATTAAAAACAATTATATATCTAAAATTTTTAAAATCTTATACGATACATTTTCATCATTGAGGATTTTTTTTATTTTTTCAAAATTTTCATCATCAAATCTAAACGCCAAACCGCAACCTGCTCCAAATTCTTCTGGAACTGGAATTAATTCTCCATTTATTTTTTTGTTTTTACAAAAATTTTCCATCAAAAGAGCGTCGTTTGTCGTATCAAATCCTGCAACAAGTTTCATATATCCTCCTCATATTTATAAGTAGAGTATAACATATCACTCAATCCTTTTCAATAAAACGTTTGTAGATATTTATATTTCTGTTATAATATTTCTGTATAGAATAATTTGATAAAAGAGGAATTTATGAGCGAAAATGATAAAAATAAAGTTAAAATAAAAAAAATAAGCAGGACTTTTGTAAAAGACGAAGCCTATAATTTGCTTGCACAAAGAATAATTAATGGAGAACTTAAACCATGTGAAAGACTTAGAGTCCAAGAGCTTTCAGATGATTTGGGAATTTCTAGAACTCCAGTAAGAGAAGCTTTGTTGCAACTCGAAAGCGAGGGCTTAGTAATGACCAAGGCAAATCGTTGGACAATAGTTGCTCCTATAAATCCTTGCGAGGCAAAAGATATTTATCCAATTATCTATAGCTTGGAGGAGCTTGCTTTGATTGAAGCTTTCGACAAAATTGACGAGAAATTTATTGAAAAAATTCAAGATATTAATGAAGATATAAGTTATTTTCATAGAAAAAAAGACCAATTAAAAACTATAAAAAAAGACAACGAATTTCACGATGCTTTCATCGAACTTTCTGGAAATGCTGAAATAAAACCAATTATTGATAAGCTAAAAAGAAGAGTTGAAAGAATGGAAATTTATTTTTTTGAAACAGGAGATGAAAATTTCACAACTTATAAGGAGCACATGAACATAATTAACGCCTTAAAAGAAAAAAATTTGGACAATGCAAGAAAATTTTTAGTTGAAAATTGGAAATCAACCATACATACTATAAATAAACTTTCCAAGGATTTGGAGTTTGAAAATATAGAAGACCAAATAAAATAAATTAAAGGCTTTTGTAAAATATTAAAAATTTTACAAAAGCCTTTTTTTACTAAATTTTATAACAAAAATTCTTTTGGCAAATCATGGCTTGCAAAGTGTAAAATCGAAAGGCTAAAGCAATAAGCTCCAGCGTTTGAAACTTTCAATATATCGCCAATATTTGCTTTTTTTAATTCTATATCACTTGCTAGCAAATCTAAACTTGTACACAAGTGTCCCCCAATATCTACGATTTCTTTTTGGGAATTTTCTCCAATAATTTCAAATTCGCATTGATTTTTTCCTGTATAAAGTGGCTCAAAAGCTTTTTCGCACTCATATCCCAAAGCTTGTTTTAGCATTTCTTTCATAGGTCCTTTAACAAAACCGTTCATGGCATTTTTTACAACAAGGTAGGTTTTCCCATTTGAATATTTTTTGTCGATTATTGGTGTGTAATAAACTCCCGAATCCATAACCAAAAATCTTCCGCTTTCTATCAAAAATTTTGCTCCAAGTTCATTTTTATTTTTTTCATATAAATCTTTCATAGTTTTTGCCAAAATATCCAAATTCACATCATCTTCGTTTTTTTTGTCGTAGGCAACTCCTATTCCTGAGCCAAAATTTATAAATTTAATGTCAGCATGTGATAGTTTTGAAAATTTTACTGCCAAATCATAAGTATTTTTGTAATAATTTGAAAGAAGATTTGTGTCAAGAATTTGGCTTTGAACGTGAACATGAAGACCTACAAGTTTTAAATTTTTGTAAGTCCAATCGAAAGAAAAAATTTTATCTTCATCAATTCCAAATTTACTTGAATGGGCTTTTTTATCTGTCATAGAATAATTCGGATTTACTCTTATGCCAATTTCTAAAATTTCTCCGTGATTTTTTGCAAGTTTTTCTAACAAATCAAGTTCGTGGAAAGAATCTGCAATAAAAATACACTTATCCCAAGCTTTTTGTAAATCTTCCATAGTTTTTCCTGGAGCAGAATAATAAATATGATTTTTTTCCATGCCAGCCTTTTTTGAAAGCAAAACTTCATTGCTTGATGCGGCATCAGAACCAATTCCATTTTCCTTTATAGTTTTTATTACTGGCATAAATGGATTTGCCTTGATTGAATATAAAAATTCTATATTTTCAAATTTTTCTTGTAATTTTTGGCAAGATTTATCAATTATTTCTTTTTGATAAATATAACAAGGGGCATTTTCTCTTACAAATTCGTCAATATTTTTTGCTTGCATAATTTTCTCCTATTTTTTCGTGAAAACCTTTCTTTGTAATTTAAATTTACTTATTAAATCCATTATACAATAAATTAATTTATAAAAAAATCCTTGAAAACTTACTGGCTAGTAAATTTTCAAGGAAATGTTTAATCAGCTTGTGGCGAAATTTTTAAATCCAAAAACAAATCATTGTATAAAATTGTTGTTTCTTTGCCCAAATTTTTGAAAACTTCTAATTTTTCTATATCTTCATCGTCTGGATACAAGGTCTTATCATTTCTTGCTTCTTTGTCAATATATTTCATCGCCTTTTTGTTTGGAGTTGGATACCAAACATAATCTGCGTTTTTTGCTGCAACTTTTGGTTTTAGCAAATAATTTATTAGAGCATAAGCTCCCTTTGTATTTTTTGAAGTTTTTGGAATAACCATGGTATCAAACCAAATATTTGAACCTTCTTTTGGAATAGCATAAGAAAGATTTGGATTTATTTCTTTTGCCATTGAGGCTTCCCCAGAAAATGTAATTCCAACATCAGCCTCGCCTTGCGCCATATACATTCTAATTTCGTCAGCAAGAATTGCCTTTACATTTTTCATAAAACCAACCAAGTCATCCTTGGTTTCTCTCAAAATTTTTTCATCTTTTTCATTTAGACTTCTTCCATTTGCCAAAAGACCAATGCAAAGTGTTTCTCTTGCTCCATCAAAAGATAAAATTTCTCCTTCAAATTTTTTATCCCACAAATTTTTCCAAGAAGAAAAATCTTCTTTTTTGTATTTTTTATTGTTATAAATTATTCCAAAAGAGCCCCAAAAATATGGAATCGAATATTCATTGTTCGGATCATAAGAAAGATTTAAAAATCTTTTGTCAATATTTTCAAGACCTTTTATTTTTTTGTGGTCTAATTTTTTCAAAAGTTTTTTATCTCTCATAATCTCAACCGTATATTCTGATGGAAAAGCCAAATCGTAGGAAGTTTTTCCTTGCTCAACTTTTGCCATCATCGCCTCGTTTGAATCGAAAGTTTCATAAATCACGTGATAGCCTGTTTCTTTTTCAAAATCTTTTATAATTTCAGGGTCAATATAATCTCCCCAATTATAAAAATAAATATTTTTTGAATCCTGATCTTTTGCTTTTTCATTTAATTTTTTTTGTCCTACAAACAAAAGAAGGCAAAAAGTTAAAATTCCTAAGAAAAATTTATAAACCTTATTCATCTTGTCCTCCTTTTTTCTTCTCTACTTTGTATGACGTAATAGCCGATTGCAAGAATTAATGACAAAATAAAAATCAATGAAGAAAGTGCATTTATTTCCAGTGAAATTCCTGTTCTAACCCTTGAATAAATTTCTACAGAAAGAGTTGAAAATCCTGAGCCTGTCACAAAAAATGTAACTGCAAAATCATCCAAAGAATAAGTCAGTGCCATAAAAAAGCCTGCAAATATTCCGCTTGCAATATTTGGAAGAATAATTTTATTTAAAATTGTAATATCATTTGCTCCCAAATCTTCAGCAGCCTTCATCATATCAGAATTTAGGGCGTAAAGTCTTGGAAGAACCATCAAAACCACAATTGGAATTGAAAAGGCAATGTGAGCAAGCAAAACCGAAAAAAATCCCATAGGAATTTTTAATAAAAAAGAAAATAAAATCAAAAATGAAGCGCCCATCATAACATCTGGCAAAACCATAAGGACCGAATTTAGACTTAAAACTTTCTTTTTTAATTTTTTATCTCTCATATAATAAATCGAAATTGCACCAAGCGTTCCAATAATTGTTGCAATCAAAGACGATAATAAGCCAATTATTAAAGTATTTATTACAATATTTATAAGCCTTTCGTCATTAAAAACTTTTTTATAATAATCTAGGGTAAAGCTTTCAAAAACATTCATATTTCCCCCGCTATTGAATGAATAAAAAATCAAAAAAGCTAAGGGCAAATACATTATTATAAATACAAAAAATAAATACAAATTTCCAATTTTATTTTTTTTATTTTCCATCTTTGACCGCCTTTTTATTTAAAATAGAAATAACTGCAAACATCATAAAAATCAAAACAAGCCCAATAGTTGAACCCATGCCCCAATTTTGAGTTACCAAATAATGTTCTTCAACAGCTGTTCCCAAAGTTATAATTTTATTTCCTCCAATAATTCTTGTAATAAGAAAAAGTGAAATCGAAGGAATAAAAACCGCCTGACTTGCAGCCATAACTCCATCCATAGAAAGGGGAAGAATTATTTTCCTAAAAGTTTGAAATTTATTTGCACCCAAATCCTCGCTTGCAATAATATATTCATTCGGAATAGAATCTATTGCCCTAAAAATTGGAATTATCATAAAAGGAAGTTCAACGTAGGAAGCAACCAAAATAAAGGCAGGATTTGTAAACAAAAATCCTTCACTAGCAAGTCCCAAAAATCCCATAATACTTCCATTTTTATTAAAAAGTCCAATAAAAGCGTAGGCTTTTAAAACCAAATTTATCCAAGTCGGAAGAATTACCAAAAGCAAAATAAAATCCTTGTGCTTGGCCTTTGACAAAAAATACGAAAATGGATAAGCCCACAAAAGTGTAAAAGCCGTTATTAAAAAGGCAGTCAACAAAGAATTGAAAGTCATAATCATATAATTTTTGTTTGAAAAGTAGGAAATGTAATTGTTTAAAGTAAAACTTCCATAAATATCAAAAAATGATTGGTAAATCAAAAGAAGAATCGGAGCGATTATAAAAATCAAAATCCACAAATAATAAATCGCAGATAATTTTTGGTATTTTTTAGCCATCATCTTCTCCAATCGCATATTTTTCAATTCTTTTATCAAAATCATCCTCGCTTTCGTTATAACGCATAACGTGGATGTTGTCTGCATCAATTTTTATTCCAATATCATCGCCTTCTTCAAAAGTTCTTGTCGTATGAATTTTCCACCTAAATTCAGAAGAATCAAAACAAATTAATTCATTAAAAACTCCCCTATACAAAATGTTGTCGATATTTACAACAATATCCGCATCATCAACTGACACAACATTTATATCTTCAGGCCTAATTACAACCTCAACCCTTTCATTTTTATTAATTCCAGCATCAGAGCAGGCGAAAGTTTTATTTGCAAATTCAACCTTATAATCATCAACCATTCTCGCCTTTAAAATATTGCTTTCACCAATAAACTGAGCAACATAGCGATTGATTGGTTCATCATAAATATCTTTTGGACTTCCTTGTTGGACAATTTCGCCCTTATCCATTACAAAAATCCAATCGCTCATGGCAAGAGCCTCTTCTTGATCGTGAGTTACAAAAACAAAAGTAATTCCCAACTCCCACTGTAAATCACGAAGTAAAACCTGCATAGATTTTCTAAGTTTCATATCAAGAGCAGACAATGGCTCATCAAGTAAAAGCACATCAGGTTTATTTACAAGAGCACGAGCTATGGCAACTCTTTGTCTTTGTCCTCCTGACATTTGAGAAATTTCTCTTTTCTCAAACCCTGATAAATTTACCATATCAAGAGCCTTTTCAACCTCTTTTTTAATAATTTTTTTGTCAGTTTTTTTAATTTCAAGACCAAAGGCAACATTATCAAAAACATTCATATGAGGAAAAAGAGAATAATTTTGAAAAACTGTATTAACCTTTCTCTTACTTGCAGGAACATTCAAAACATTTTCTCCATTAATATAAATCTCTCCAGAATTTGCTTCCAAAAATCCAGCAATAAGATTTAAAATTGTAGTTTTCCCACAACCCGAAGGCCCCAAAAGAGTATAAAATTTCCCTTTTTCAAGATCCAAATCGACCGATTTTAAAATCATTTCATCATCAAAAGACTTAGAAACGCCCTTTAAAACCACAGAATATTTATCTAAATTTTCACACACAAGATCACCCCCATTAGTTTCTTTTAACAGTATAACATAAAAGAAGAAAAAATTTGCAAGTCAAGTCTACAATATTTTATTAGTAAATTTTACATAATATTATGGACTTGCTTATAAAATAGTGATTTGTTTAAATATAAATAAAAAGTGTGACGGCTAATAAATAATTATAACCATCACACTTTTTATTACACATTGATTTTAAAACCTTAAAAAGCATCTCTTAGGATATTTGCCAAGTCAAATTTTGTTACCAAAGCTGGATTTGTTGGTGTACACCTATCATTTAAAGCTGTAAGTGTCATTTTTTCTATAGAATCTTGGTAAGCTTTTTCATCAATTTTCCCAAGTCCACTTAATTTTTCTGGAATATTAAATTTTTTATTCATTTCTTTTATTACTTTGATTAAACAAGTGTAGTCCCTATGATTTAATTTTTGAGCTAAATCGTCTAATTTTTTTCTAGCCTCTTCACTATTTTCACAATTATATTCTATTACATAAGGTAAAAGTATTGCATTTAATCTTCCGTGAGAAATATGAAAAGTTCCACCAATTGTATGGGCTAGGGAATGATTTATTCCAAGTCCTGCATTGTTAAAAGCGATTCCTGCCATATTTGAAACTTCTAGCATTTTTTCTCTTAGTTTTAACCTATCTCCATCATCGTATACTTTTGGCAAAATTTCAAAAACTGTCTTTATGCAAGTTTCTGCAAAAGTATCGGTATATATTGATGCATTTTTACTACTATAGGCTTCTATTGCATGAGTCAAAACGTCCATACCTGTATCAGCTGTAATAAAATTTGGTACAGTTTTTGTAAATTTTGGAATTAATAAAGCATAATCTGGAAGCATTATATCGTCTATTAATACTTTTTTATCATTGCCTACTGTTACAACTGCAAAATTTGTAGACTCACTTCCTGTTCCTGCTGTAGTCGGGATAGCTACAAAAATTTTTTTTACTTTTTCTTCTTTATATATATCATATATAATTGCTTTAGTAGCATCTATAGCTGAGCCTCCACCAATGGCACAGATTAAATCAGGATTTGAATTTTTTAAAGCTTTTTTCCCTTCTTCAACTAATTCTTGGCTAGGATCTGGTTGAATATTGCTAAAAATATCATAGGAAATATTTTTATCTAAAAATTTTGTCACCTGATCTATCATTTTACTTTCTACTACAAATGGATCTGTTACAAAAAAAATTTTATTAGGATTTAAAGAATTTAAAATTTTTATGCTATCATCTCCAACATTTATAGTAGGCTTTACTGAAAACGTCATATATTTTCCTCAACTTTCATTTCTATCGGTATTAGTATCTCTGTTACATATTTTTTTTCATCTCTAAAAGTCCAAGAATCTACTACAAATCTCTCTATAACATCTTCTGATAATTTATATCTATACTTTTTAGCCCACTCTCTAAGTTTTTCATAGGATTTACTTAAATTTTCATATTTTCCAAAATGATAAATAGAACCATAGAATCCATCTTTCAATGTGAAAATGATTCTTTCATCTTGAATAGGTTTAACTGCTTTTTGTATGTATAAACATCTAATGTTTCTATTTTCCTTTTCACACTTTAATCTTTGGATATAAGAATCAAAATAAAACATTACAGAACCTGTAATCTTGTTATTTTCACTTTTTACAAAATTTGCAAAATCTAAATCTAATACAGTATCTTCATAGCAAAAACTAAAATCTATAGGATAAGATATTAGTTCACTTTGTTTTATATATTTAATACTTGGGGTATTATTGCCAATAATAAATGCTGAAGATGCTTCTGATATTAACTCGTTCCAATCTTTTATAATAGTTAATCGCTCATCTAATTTTTTTATTTCATTACTTGTTCTTTTAATAAGTTCATTGAATGATTTGCTCACATCATCATAGTCTGAATTAAATATAAAGTCTCTAATTTCATACAATGAAAAATCCATAAATTGCAAATATTTTATTATAGAAATCAAGAGAATAGTATCCTCTGTATAATATCTATATCCATTTTCTTTAACTACATCTGGTTTTATAAGTCCTACAGTTTCATAATGTCTTAAAGCTCTTGTGGATACATCCGCTTTACTTGAAGCCTGACCAATGGAATATAATTTTTCTTTATTGATCATTTTTACTCCTTAATTATTTACTTTCTCAAATAAGTATTTAGTATTTTTATAAATATTTTCTTCTAAATTATAAAAAGGGCTTTCAATCATCTCTTCTATAGCCCATAATGTTTTCAAAGACAAACAAGTAATTTCTGCTACATAATAGTCATTAGATGAAATTCTTTTATGTTGAGATTTTGTTGGTCTTACTCTTTTTAGTTCTTTGGGAATGTTTTTTGACTTATCGTTTAAGATTTTTTTTATATTTTCTAATAAATGAACTTTAACAGGTGACAATTCTTCTAAGTTTTGTTTAATATCTTCAAATTTTTCTTTATCTGTAAATTCCATCATTCTAGCATACTTATCAAAAATAGGATTTACGCCATTTTT
The DNA here is from genome assembly GCF_001812365.1 of Anaerococcus sp. HMSC065G05. Classification (NCBI taxonomy): domain Bacteria; kingdom Bacillati; phylum Bacillota; class Tissierellia; order Tissierellales; family Peptoniphilaceae; genus Anaerococcus; species Anaerococcus sp. HMSC065G05. The sequence continues at coordinate 36,710 of NZ_KV808697.1, read as the reverse complement.
TTCAATTTCTTTTAAGTCTTTATATAAATAATCTATAATTTTTTGATTATACGCCAAATATTGAGAAAGCCTCATAATGAAAAATTCTTTAGGTGAATCTTGGCAAACTGCCCTACCATTAAGTCCCCTTATTTCATCAAAGTTTTTCCATTCAAAATCTAAAATCCAAGAAAGCTCATCGAAAACACATAATAAATTATAATCTCTAAGTATATCTTTCATCAAGTTCTTGTCAATATTTTTAAATAAATATCTCATATCAATTTCCTTTCACCAAATTAATAGCCTTAATTTGTGGATTTATAATTGAATTTTGTACTTCAATAGCATGAGCCAATAAAAAATCATCATTTGATTTAGTAATAGATCTATATTTTAATATATCCTTTACATATATACTTAACTTTTCACTCAAGTAAACAAGATCTTTTTTGTGATTTGATTCCATAAATTTATTCATATCCTCAAACAAATCACGAGGATAATAATTAATTTGTGCTAATCTTTTGTATCTTAACTTATAATAAGGCATATATACTTTTGCAAATAAAAAAAGTACTCCCAATAAAGCTTCCATAAATTCAGCTTTTGCAAAAAAAAACTGCTGAAACATCATTTCTATCAAGAGATCTTTTTAAATTATATTGTCCCGCTTGAGCCATTTGGAAAAGATATGCTGCAAGTTTTTTTCTGAGTACATCTTCTGGATAAAAATCTAATAAATATTTTCTATAATCAGAAAATAATTTACAATTATCTAAAAAAATTTCTCCATTAGTAACAGTAGCAAGATAAGATTCTGGAATTTTTAAAAAATCTATATCACTTATTGGAAATTTCCTAGCTGATGTATATTTTTCATAAAAATCTTCTACAGAAAATAAACCAACTCTCTTATCAACAATTTTTGAATCAACTCTTTTGTATCCCAAAAATTCCTTGGGCAATTTTTCCAATAAAAATTCAATTTTATCTTTATAAATTTTTACATCATCTTCTTTTAGCCACATACAAAATTCCGGACCAAAATCATGATCTTTTGAGATTTCATCATCAAGACCAAAACATTCAGAGCCCTCTCCCACAAGACCAATTGAACAAAGATCTAAAATTTCTGGACAATTATTTTTAAAAAGAGGATAGGCTATATCATTAAAATATTTTTTTGATAATTCTATACCATTCATGATATTTCCCTTTGTTTTTTAGCTTGATTAAGGTTTTTAATTAGAATTTCCTTTACTGGCCCTTCACCAACAGTTTCATCAAATACTTTTATAGCTTTTTCATAATAGTATACAGACGTATAATATTCTTTATTATTATAATAAATATTAGCAGCTGTCGCATAAGCATTTGCCAAATGTGGAAGTCTTAATTTATTTTTTTCATAATAAATTATAGCCTCATTTACATTTACCAATGCTTTAGCATACTTTTTTTTAAGTATTAATATTTCTGCAAGATTTATCTTAGATACAGCTATTTTTTCTTCATTTTTTATTATTTTTAGAGCTTTTTCAATATCTTCTTGTGCTAAATCCAACATATTCTTTGCCCTAAAAGCTTGAGATCTATTATTATATACGCTTGCCATTAAATGTTTTGTATCACTAAGTTGGCTAAGAATAGTTTCCGTTTCATTCAAAGTATCAATTGCTAAATCATAATTTTTAGAAACTATATGGCAATTCGATATATTTATAAGAAGACTAGCATAATCTTTTGAAATAAATCCGCAATTATCTAACACTAATTTCTTTATAACTTTATAAATCTTATAAGCCAAGTCTGTTTGACCCTTTACTCTAAGAAAAGATGCGAGCTCATTACCAACAGCGATAATGGCTCTTTCATCTTTTAAACTTATAGTTTTAGAAAATTCTTCCATCAGAAATAGAATAACTTCCTTACCATTTGATTTATTAAACTTTAGCTTTAAATCTTTATAAAAGTTTGATAAATCATATTTCATGATTCTTATTTATTTTTTGGTAAAATTGTTTCAACTTCTGTATGTGGTCTTGGGATTACGTGCACTGATACTAATTCTCCAACTCTTTGTGCTGCAGCTGCTCCTGCATCTGTTGCTGCTTTTACTGCTCCTACATCTCCTCTAACTAAAACTGTTACAAGTCCTCCTCCAACGTGTTCTTTTCCTACAAGTGTAACGTTAGCTGCTTTTACCATTGCATCTGCTGCTTCGATACTTCCTACTAATCCTTTTGTTTCAATCATTCCTAAAGCTTCGTTCATTTTTTCTCTCCTTTATATTTTTTATTTTTTTTATTAACTTATTTATTCACCTTTAAAGGCATTTACTAGTGAGTCTACCATTTCTTTTAATTCTTCTAGATTTATCTCACCTGTTTCATTAAAGTTTGAAGATTTCTTTTCTTCTTCTGTTTTACAATTATTACAACCTGTTGAATATTCAAAATATTTTGCTTGGTTTCCATAATTTGGTAATGAATTGTTATTTAATGAAGAATTATTTCCGTGATATTTTTTAAATATTTCATCTTCTTCAACAAGTTTATCAGCATCTTTTATTCCATAAACTAATTTTTTGAAGTTTACAAGGTGTTTTGGACCAACATTTTCTGATACGCTTGATCCTCCCATTGTTCCACATCCTAAGGTTAGAGCTATTGGAAGGCCTGTTGTAAGTCCTGTTCCTCCCATTGTTCCACCAGTGTTTACAAGGATCCTACTTGCTGGTTTTATAGCAAATTTTCTTGCTATTTCTTTATCTTCTGTATGTAGGCTCATTGTGTGTCCTATACCATTTTCTAGAAGTTTAAATGAAAGATCGCATGCTTCCTTCCAATCATTTACTGTGTAAAATCCTAATACTGATGTTAATTTTTCATATGATAACGGATATTCTTTTCCAACTCCATATTGTTCTCCTACAAGTACTTTAGTTCCGCTTGGTATGCTAATTCCTGCTGCATCTGCTATAACTTTTGCACTTCTTCCTACAAAGTTAGGATTCATAGCTGTTCCATTTCTAAATAATAAAGTGCATACTTTTTTACATTCTTCATCTGTCATGAAATATGCTCCAGCCTTTTCAAATTCTGAAACAACTTCTTGTCTATTTGATCTTTCAACTATTAATGATTGCTCTGATGCACAAATTGTTCCATTATCAAAAGTTTTTGATGCCATTATGTTTCTAACAGCCTTTTTAATATCAGCAGTTTTTTCTATATAAGCTGGAGAGTTTCCTGCTCCAACTCCTATAGCTGGTTTTCCAGCAGAATATGCTGCTTTTACCATTGCTGGACCACCTGTTGCTATGATTAATTTAACTTCATCAGCATGCATTAATTCATTTGTTGCATCCATTGAAAGTTTTGTTAATCCTTGTACAATATTTTCTGGTGCCCCTGCTTTTACAGCTGCTTCATTTACAATTTCTATTGCCCTTGATGTACATTTACTAGCTTTTGGATGTGGACTAAAGATTATAGGGTTTCTAGATTTTATAGCTATCATTGAATTGTATAAAACTGTTGATGTTGGATTTGTTGATGGAACAATTCCCATTACCAAACCAACAGGATCTGCTATAGTTATAACTTGACCTTCTTGGTCAGCATCTACTATGCCTATAGTTTGTTGATTTTTTATTTCTTCATATAAAAGTCCACTTGCCATGTGATTTTTATATATTTTATCTTCTACCTTTCCAAAGCCTGTTTCTTCTACTGCAATTTCTGCTAATTCTTTTGCGTGAATTTCTCCAGCTTCAGCAATAGCTTTTATAATTCTATCAATTTGATCGAATGTATAATTTTTTAATTTTTTTTCTGCTTCGGCTCCTTTTCTAGCAAGATCTCTTGCTGCTTGGATTGAAGATAGATCAAAATCTAATTCTGCCATGCTTACCTTCTTTCTAATTTATTTGTTAATTATTCTTTGTGTGGTAAGATTGTTTCAACTTCTGTGTGTGGTCTTGGGATTACGTGTACTGATACTAATTCTCCAACTCTTTGTGCTGCAGCTGCTCCTGCATCTGTTGCTGCTTTTACTGCTCCTACATCTCCTCTAACTAAAACTGTTACAAGTCCTCCTCCAACGTGTTCTTTTCCTACAAGTGTAACGTTAGCTGCTTTTACCATTGCATCTGCTGCTTCAATACTTCCTACTAATCCTTTTGTTTCGATCATTCCTAATGCGTCTAATTGTGCCATTTTTTTTATCTCCTTTTTTTCTGCTTTTTTTACGATCTTATTTGTGGTTTTTTTATTTACTTCTGTCTTCACTTCTTCATTTTTTGTAGCTTCTGTTTTTTTTGCTACTTCTTTCTTTTTTTCTGTCATCTAAACCCCTTATATAATAATTTCTATAAAGTCTTTAGGACCTAATCCTAGAGCATTGGCTTCTTCTTGATCTATATGACAATCAAGATATCCGTTATCTCCTACTCTAACACTTACGTTTTCAAGTAATGCTGATCTTTCGCCTTTAGTTTTTATTGAAACTATATCTCCATTTTTTAATCCTCTTTCTTTTGCTTGAAGATTATTAAAATGAATGTGTCTTTGAGCAACTATTGTGCCTTCTTTTAAAACAACTGTTCCTTCTGGTCCTATTACTGTGATTCCTGGAGTATCTTTAATATCTCCTGACAATCTTAGTACTGGTTTTATACCAAGTTTAAAGGCATCTGATCTTAGTATTTCTACTTGACTTTGTTTTCTTACTGGACCTATTATTCTAACTTTTTCTATACAACCTTTTTTTGCTGCTATTGTCACACATTCCTTGCATGCAAATTGTCCTGGTTGTGATAGGCTTTTTATTGTTGTAAGCTTGTATCCTTTCCCAAAAAGAGTATCTAAATCTTCTTGAGATAAGTGAATGTGTCTTCCTGATATTCCTACAGGAATCTTATAAAGATCTATATTAACTTTTTGCTTATTTTTTTTATAATTGTCTACTAAGCTTTCTAGCAACTGACTAAATTCATTCATCCTATCCTATTATCCTTTCAATATCATTTTCAGATAATAGGCCTTGTTCTATTCCTTTTTTTAGAATCTTGTAAATTTGATCTTCTGATAAAACAGCTGATGATTTTTTACATTCTTTTTTTTCTTCTATATCATTTTTTTTATCTTTACAATCACATTTTTTAAATTCTATGCCAAAATCTTTTGCCAAGTCTTTGGCAGCAGCTGTGATTATAGTGTTGTCATCGATATAGATTTCTTTTTCATTTTTTTTCTTTAAGACTTCTTCTTGACTTATGAGTCTTTTCATCAAAACCTCCTAGAAATCACAATCCTCATCTATTATTCCAACTATAACAGCATCTACAGGAATTTTTTGATTTTGATTTTCCTCAAGAATTGCTCTTGCAGATGAACCTTGGGTTATAATAACCCTATCTCCTCTACCAGCTCCTATTGTATCTACTGCTACTATTTTTTTATTTTTTTCACTTCCATCTAAAATTTCTACTAACATAAATTTAAGACCATTTAGTGAATCATATTTTCTTGTAGCCCATACATTACCTATAAGTTTTGCGATTACCATATATCTTTTTCCTTAATTTTTTCTTCAATATTTCTTAGGGCAACTTTAACTTCTTCCATCTCTCCTATTATTGCAAGCATAATCATATTTTGTGGACATGATCCTCTAACATCTACTACTTCTACCCCACTAGTTTTATAGGCTATATCACTTGCCACAGTCATTTCTATTAATTTTCCTTGGACAAGCCCTAAAGCTCCAGGATTTGTTTCGTTTTTTAGTTTCGACCTATTTTTTACAATATCAAGTGTGGCTGGGCTTGGTGCTTTAATAAGTTTAATATCCATTTTTAATCCTCTATTAATGACAAAGCTATCCCTATTGGCGTTACAAACATAGGATTTGATGGTTTTAAAGTTTTTATATTTGTCTTTTGACCAACATAATCTTCCATTCCACTTAGTAGTGCTGTACCACCTACTAAAACAATTTGATCAATTTCTTGATCTTTGCTTGCATTTTCTATTATAGAAATTATTTTATCTATAACAGGTCTTACAACAGGAAATATTTCTTTGTGTTTTGAAAAATCTCTTTTTAATTCTTCTGCTTTATCAAAATCAATTTTATATGCCCCTGATAATACTAATGAAAAATGTGTTCCACCTGTGGCTTCATCTAAAACTTTTACTACTTTTTCGTCTTTTACTATTGATATTCCAGTTGTACCACCACCGATGTCTACTACAGCTCCATTATCAAGATTTAATAATTTATTTGCAGCTGTTGGCTCATCTAAAACTTTTTCTACTATAAAACCACTTGACTCTGCTACATTTTTAACGGCTCCACCGTCTATATTTTCTGTTCCTGGTGGTATAGCGCATCCTGCTATAAGAAGTTCTTCTCCTAGTTTTTCTTCTAGTTGATTTTTTAACTTTCTTACAATATCGCAAGCTCCTATATAATCCACAACCATTCCATCTTTAACAACTTGAGCAAATTCATATGCCCCTGCAACTGGTTTTTTATCTTCATCAAATACACACAAAACTATAAAAGCAGTTCCTAAATCTATACCTGTGTAAAGTTTTTTATTTTTTGTTTTTATAGGCTTTTTTATTGATTCTTTAAAGTCTTTTATGACTTTATTAACATTTTCTAAATTGATAAGCTTATCCTCCTTTGCAAATATTTATAAACCAAATATAAAGTTTAGCAGCTATTTTATATATAAACTCTTCATTATTTTTTTCTTTAATCTTATTAAGTTTATCAATACCTTCTTCTATACTTATAAAGCTTTTAAGATATGGATTATCAAGATTCATATTCATATAAATATCTATAGCTTCACTTTCTTTACAATTCATTTTCTCTAAGTCTATAATTTCATTTTTAAAAATTTTTATCGCTAAGTCATTTAAATAAGAAGCAAATTCATGGTCAAAATCTTTAAGCTCAAAAGCAATTTTTTTAATTATCAAACTCACTTCTTCATCTAATTTTTTCTCATCCAAATTTTTGCAAATCGGATTATCCCCAAGCTTATTTTGTTTCTTTTTTGTGTTTTTAGCCTTTGTTTTATCAACTATATCTATCCTAAAATCCAAAAGAAATTGTCTAGCTTGTGGAGTTAGCTTACTACCTTTTTCAATGATGTATGAGTCAAAAGGGCTTTTTTTGTATTTGTACCTTAAATTATCTTCTGTTATAAAAAGCATCTTTTTTCCTCAGTTTCTTTTATATATTTTCTTAATTTTTCTAGTCCCTTACCTGTCTTTAGTGATATCTCAAATATATAATCACTTCCAATAGCATTTGCTATTTGCCTTAATTTTTCCAACTTTACATCATCATAAAGATCAATCTTATTGATTATTGTAATTGTTGGTCTGGTAAATGATTTTGCAAAGTTTGGTGGAACATGACAATCTTTTTGTAAATCTATCATAAAAATATTTACTAAGGCTTGATTTTGTCCAACCATAATCAAAGCACTATTTAAGTAGGGATTTTCTATATATCCTTCTGATACTTCAATAGTTTTTTCTCTAAATTGAAGATCTAAACTTTTTTTTGATTTAAGATTTTTCTCTTCAATTAAGCTTGCAAGACTTGTCTTTCCCACTCCATCATTTCCAGCTATTAACCACTTTCTACTCATGACATTGTTACGGGACAAGAAGTAAATTTTAACATACTTTCAAAAGTATCTTTAACTGCTTGTAGGGACTGTTTTACGCTTTCATTATCTCCTTGTAAAAGAACGCATCCATTAAATCTATCAATAAAGCAAACTTCTACATTCGCAGCTTTTGCTGCCACATCAGCTGCTATTATGGAACTTTCTGTTGGAGTTAAGGTCATAATTCCTATGGCATTTCCCTTATCCAAACCAATTCTTTCATTTACTGATGGATCTGGAGAAGAAATAAGATGAAGAAGTGTTATTTGTTTGCCTGGTACTGATTCTTGAACTATTCTTTGTAAATTTTCCATATTATCACCTAATGCCTTACTAAATTCACTTCGATTTTCTTTTCATCAATCCATTTTTGAATTTCATCTAACTGTTCATTGGACAAGGCAAATTCACCTTCCATTTCAGAATCCATTGGATAATCCATATCAAGCTGTTCATATTTGCCAACCCCATACCTATGATAAGGAAGTAAATCTATGCCATCGAAATTTTTAAAACATTTAAAATCTTCTAAAAAATCTACAACTGCTTTTATTTCTTCGTGGCTATCATTTACTCCTTTTAAAATTGGCATCCTTACCCTAACTTTTTTTCCACATTCGAGTAAATATCTTAGATTGGATAAGATTCTTTCATTATTTACTCCAGTCCAATATTTATGTTTTACAGGATCCATTTGCTTAATATCAAATAAGAATAAATCTACATGGTCTTTTATTAAATCTAAAGATTTTCTTGGAGTATAACCACAAGTTTCTATGGCTGTATTAATTCCGCTCATATGACTTGCTTCAAGTAGGGATTTCAAACTTTCAGCTTGAGCACTGCATTCTCCTCCGCCTACTGTTAGTCCGCCTCCACTAATCATATAAAAATCTTTATCTTCTTTTACAGTATCCATTAATTCGGTTATTGTTTTGTCTTCACCTACAATTTCTATTGCCTTTTGAAGGCAATTTTTCTCACATCTTCTACAACCTATGCAAGTTATATCTCTATGAACTTTGTGTATTCCATTTTCCATATAATGAATTTTTTTTTGGACAAACATTAACACATTGACTACAATTTATACAAGCATTTTTTTTAAGCATTACTTGATATTCACTTTTTAATCCTTCAGGGTTGGAGCACCACTTACATCTAAGTGGGCAACCCTTGAAAAATATTAAAGTTCTTACTCCTGGACCATCATGGACGTTGTACTTTTGAGTATTGAAAATTCTAGCAGTTCTTTCAATCCCTTCTTTTTTTGAATCTACATCCATTTATATTCCTTTCTATTCTAGAAGTGTTCTAGCATTGTACGGCTTATAATTTCGTCTTGAACATCCTTACATAATTCTACAAAGAATGCTGAATATCCAGCAACACGAACTACTAAATCTCTATGTTTTTCTGGATGTTCTTGAGCATCTAGCATAGTTTCATTATCTAAATAGTTAAATTGCATCTCTCCATTTCCATACATACAAGCTGTACGTAATAAGGTTACAAGAGCATTTTCTCCTTCTATAGAATCTAAAATTCCTTTTTGAATTTTAAAATTGTGTACCATGCCCATATTCATTGAATCATTTGCCATTTTTGATACTGATTTTATAATTGCTGTTGGGCCATTGAAATCAGCACCTTGAGTTGGTGATATGCCATCTGATAATGGTGTCCATGCATCACGACCGTTAGCTGATGCTCCTGTCATTTGTCCAAATGGTGTATTGTTAGATATTGAAAGTGTTCCATGGCAAAGTCTTGAATAAAGTGTTCTATATTTTGCGTGTTCTCTTTCTGTAAAGTTTATAATATCGTTACAAATCTTATCTGCATAGTCATCATCGTTACCATATTTTGGAGCGTCTAAGCAATCTCTTTTAATTTGTTCATAGCCTTTAAATTCTGCTTTTAATGCTTCATTTAATTGTTCTAGGCTATATTTTTTATCGTCATAAACTAATTTTTTGATCGCTGCCATACTATCTGCATAAGTTGCAAGTCCTGACCATACAACTCCTGGACCAAAATTATACATTGCCCCACCTGCTGAAACATCTTTTCCATGTTCCATACAGCCTTCATACATTATTGACATTAAAGGCTTAGGTGCCATATCTCTGTGAACTATTTGAGATATTGTAGTTGCTGCTGCTGTTAATTTTGTTATATATGAAATTTGTTCTTTTACAGCCTTTTCAAATTTTTCCCAAGTATCAAAGTTTGAGAGACTTCCTAAATCAGGTGTAACTTGTTTTCCATACCAAAGTGGAACACCGTGGTTTAATGTTAATTCTATTGCTATTGGCCATTGTGTGTATGAAGTTGATGTCCATTGATATAATCTTCCAGATTTTTGTGGTTCAACGCATCCCATCATACAATAATCTCTAGCATCTTCTACGCTTACTCCTTTTGCAAGCATCATCTTTATGTGAGTATCATCAAAGTGGCAAGCAGGGAAGCCCATTCCAGCTCTTACTACATCTACAATTTTTCTTAAATATTTTTCTGGAGATTTTGTGTGGATTCTTGTTGCAAGTGATGGTTGGTATATTTTCACATGTCTTACTGCATCCATCAAAAGATATGTTAAATCATTTGTTGCATCGACACCTTCTCTTGTGATTCCACCGATTGTCATATTAACGAATGGTTGATATCCAGCAAAGAATTTTGATGAACCTTCACTTGTTAGCCACATCATCTCGCTCATTTTTATTAGCATACATCCTGCAAGTTCAAAAGCTTGGTAATCATTCATTCTTCCACTTTCAATATCTTTTTTGTAGAATGGATACATATATTGATCAACTCTTCCTATTGACATTCCTGTCTGGTTTTCTTCAACTACAAGCAAGGATTCTATTGTCCAAACTGCTTGTATCGCTTCCCAAAATGTTCTAGGTTTATTTGCTGGAACGTGAGCATTTACTTCTGCTATTTTTTCCAATTCAATTTTTCTTTTTGGATTTGTTTCTTTTTGAGCTAATTGTTTTGCATATTCACTTAATCTTTTAGCATATATCATTACTCCTTCAGTTGTTTCTATTACTGATTTGTAGAAGTAAATTTTATCTATATCTTCCGGATTTGAATAATCAAGTTTTTCTAAGTGTTCTTTTGCTTCTTGTTGGATATCTTTCATTCCTTTTTTCATTAGAATCACATCATATCCTGGATTTGAATCTCCTCCTCCATTTACTTGATGGTAAGAACAATCTGATACGAAAGATTCTCCTGATAATTCCCATACTCCAGCATCTCTGTATTGGTCTTCACATACTTCATCAAGACTTCTTCCTTCCCAGAATGGGAACAATACGTCTTTACAATATTGTTTGTCTTCTTCTGAAATTTGGAATGGATCTTGTGGTCTGTTTTCAATTGTATCTAATTCATCTCTTAACCATCTCCAAGAAATATCTGGAGAAAATGCTCCGCTTCTTGGTGCCCCACAAGGTGAACCTACTATTAATTCATTATCTTGAATTACAAGTGGTGCTGTTTCACAATTTTTTCTAAAAGCTTTTGCTCTTAGAACATTCTTTGGCATTCCTGGATTTGCTTTTGTTAGTTCTGTTACTATTTTTGCCCTATGCAAGGTTATAGTTGGAACTTGTTTTAAAAAGTTTGCCTTTAAATCAATAAGTCTTTGAGTAGGTCCATTAGGAATTTGTGTTCCTTCACTTTGTATTCCCACACTTAAATCACAATTTTTATTATCTTCTTTATTTAATTGATCTTGCACTTTTTCAAATAATTTGCGTACACTTTCTTTTTCTGAATCTGACATATGCTCTGTTGCCATTGCCAATTTCTTAGAAAATTCTCTTAAGTCCATTTCTCCTCCTAATAATCTTTTTCTAATGAATTTAATATTTTATCAAATAAATCTTTATCTTTTTTGACAGTTTTTTCGCTTAGAAAGGAGCTTATATCTTTTTTATCACATATACCTATTTCTCTAAATTTCATAAAATGGTTTGGTGTTAGTGATGTTTGATTGCATCCTTCTATTTTTTTTGTTGATAGGCTAAAACTTATGGGAAGGTTTGTTCCTATTCCTACTGAACCTAAACCAGTTGGTGAGTTCACCAAAACTCTTGCTACAGGTTTTTTTTCTATAAATTGTTCAATTACATATGCATCGTCAGAATATATTGAAAGGCTTTGACCTTTTTTGTCGTTTAAAATTAATTCAACGCATTTTTCACAAGCATTCAACCAATCATTTTCTATATATAAAGAAACTATAGGATTATATTTTTCTTTTGAATAAGGACTTTTTTCTGATACATATGGTTTTGTAACCACTAGAATTTTTGTATCTGAATTAACTTTTATTCCTGCAATTTCGGCGATTTGCCTTGCACTTCTTCCTATAAGTTCCTTTCTGCAATTATGGTCTTGATCATATAATATTTTTTCAAGTTTTATATGTTCGTCTTTGCTTAGAAAAAATGCTCCATATTCTTTAAATTTTTCTACAACCTTTTCATAAGCATTTTCTTCTACTACTATTGATTGCTCTACTCCTGGCAAAAGTCCGTTATTAAATGTTTTTGAATTTATAACTTCACAACTTGCCTTATCTATATCACAATCTTTGTCGATAAATACTATGTTATTTCCTATTTCCGCTTTAAAAATTTGAGCCTTATCGTTTTGGATTTTTCTTTTGTTTTCGCTTAGAAGATTTTCCAATATGAATGAAACTTTTTCACTTTCATATAAGGTTTTTTCTCCTAAGTCAGAGTTATAGGTTAAAATATCTAAAAAACCTCTTGGATAAAAATTTTCTTTTAAGATTTTCTTAATATCTTCAACCATTTTTGTTACAGTCTTTTCACATCGTAAATCACTTACTACAATAAGAGGATTTAAAGCTCTTATTGCAAAATATATGGCTTGAAAACTAGTAAGTGTTGATAGGTATGGGGCTATAAATACAAGACTAACACCTTTTGAAAGAGCTACTTGTTTTGAATTTTTTCCATTTACTATGTCAAATATTTGAGGATAGGAATTTAGTTCATCATCCAAATTATCTAAATAATAATTTCCAAGTTTTATCTCATCCTCATATTTTCCATATGATGTTTCTTCAAAAGACATTTTTGCAAGTTGGTCTATGTTAGTTTTGTAATATTGTTTTATTTTTTTTAATAGTTCATTTCTTGTTTCTTTGTCAATGTCAAGAAGAATTTCCCTAGAATTTTCTGCCTGTTCTAATAAAATTCTTGCTTGTTGAATCGAAAGAAGATCTGTATCTATTACTTTCATAGTCCACCCCTTAAATCAAATTATCTAAATTATAAATTTCGGTTACTTTTTCTAAATCTGGATGTGGGCTTGGTATTACTAATGACGAGTAAACTTCTGCTCCCATAGCTTCTACTGCCTTAACTCCTGCTTGTACTGCTGATTCAACTGCTGACACATCTCCTTTTACAAGTATTGAAATATATCCACTGGCTACGTTTTCGTAACCAATAATTTCTACACTACCTGCTTTTTCCATTGCATCTGCGGCTTCTAGCACATATACTAAACCGAAAGTTTCTATGCCTCCTAATGCTTGCATCTTTTCTCCTAATCTTCTACTTTATGAACTGAAATTACTTTACTTACATTTGTTACTGGTCGTTTCATAACATTATGAGCTGTTATTTTTCCAATTTTTTCACCTTCAGCTACTCCGGCTTTTACTGCACTCATACATGATGAAACATCTCCTCTTACTATTACAGTAACTAGAGTTGATCCTACGTTTTCATAGGATACAAACTTTACATCTGCTGCTTTTAGCATAGCATCTAATGCCTTTATAGCTGGCAACATACCCAAAGTTTCTATAAGACCTATTGCTTGTGATTCGTATTGCATATTTTCACCTACTTAATATAAGAATTTATAGTATTTTTTTGTTCTTCACTTGCTTTATAATAAACAACTAATTCATCATCTATTAGCATATATGAATCCTCATCTATTAATCCATTTTCTTTCGCCGTCATAAGACTTTCTATTATATTTTCCATTGTAAAAGCCTTGTGGTTTTTGAATTCATCTTTTAACGCTTGATAAACATCTTTTGCAGACGCCTTATCCACATTAGTAAAATATTTTAATATTTCATAGTTTAATGGTCTTCTCATTATTTGTTACCTCTTTTAAAATAATCAAGTGGATTTACACTCATTATAAATATTCCTAATGCCATAAGAAGTGATCCGAACCATGCTATTGGTGCTATTTCATAACCTGGATTTTTCAAAATTATTCCAAGTATAATCCAACAGAAAAATGGACCCCAGAAAGTATATGTTCCATTGCATGCCATACCTAAAGCTGCTCCGCACATTGAATTTCCTTTATACCAAAAGGCAAATGATATAAATGTAAAAAATCCACTAGCAAATAAAATTAAAATTGTTGGATCAGTAATAGCATTTATGAAAAGACCAGAAATAAGATGTATTCCGCTCCCTTCAATTATTCCAAAAACTGGTAAAACTATTAATAGATTTGCTAATGATGATGTGGTTTGCCTAATAGCTATTCCTATTTCCGAATCAATCATTGAAGTTCCAAATCCAGCTATAACTCCTTCAAGTCCCCATCCAAATGCTGCCACGATTGCAAGGATTATTCCTAAAACCATTCCATCTTTAACCTCTCCAGTAAGACTTGTCGCGCCTATTAAAAGAGACGAGGCTAAGCAAATAACAATTCCTAAAATTGTTCTTGCTGATAATTCTTGCTTTAAGATTATTCTTCCAAGAATTGCTCCAATAGCTACATTAAGACCCGCTATAGGTATAACAACTGGTCCTCCCATTTGAACAGCAAGAATATATGTAACTCCTGCTATCGGCCCTCCGACTATAGCTGCAAATACCATTATCATTCCTGGCTTTGTTTTTAAAGTCTTTATAAAATCTCCAAATTTCCCCTTGATAATTGAATTTGCTAAAGCCCAGATTGCTGATGTTAAATCGTTTATTCCTGTTGCAAGTGTTCCAAGAATAAAAGCCAATGTAATATCTGAAAGTCCAGCTTCACCTGAATACCAAAACTTCCATATTCCATACACTGTGGCTGTAGTTACTAATGCTGTGTAAAGTCCATAATATATACCAGATTGAATACCAATATTTAAACCCTTGCTAAAATACTTTTTATCAAGTTTTTTCTTCGTGGATTCAGCTTTACTAACAGCATCTGAATAATTTTTTGTTTTTTCCACCACTCTATCTCCTTCTTCTTTAATTTAAAAACATATAAATGTTTTCCTTGTTTAGATATTAACAATATACCTAACGTAAAAGTCAACTTTTTTTATAAAAACAACGTTTCCAATTGGAATTCTAGCTTTCTTTTGTCACATTTTTATATTTTTCTTTTCTTACATTATCTTTAATCTTAACCTTAGCGTAAAACTTTTTGATTTTTTTTCTATATTTTTTATATATTTTAAATACTTATATATTTATAAATTGATTTTTTAATGTTTTTTGTGAAATCAATTAGATAAATAACTAAAAAATAGCAGAACATACCTATTCTGCTATCATTAGTCTTTATATTTTTTAAGTTTTAAATTTATTAATAATAATCCTTTCTATCCTTATCCACGTCCCAATAAATTTCCCTGTATTTCCCATCATAAATTTTTAAAATTTCTGGCATTGATTCGCTCATCTTATCCATTTTTTTAAATTCGTCGTAATCTTTCCAAAACAATTTTCCTTCCCTATTATTTTCAATTAATTTTCCAGAAAAATCACTTGTTTGGTATAAAAGTCCAACATCTTTTTGAAATTCTCCATCATCGTTTGTAAAGGCCCAAGTGATTATTCCAAGAAGTTTAGGATTTTTTATATCTAAGTTTGTTTCCTCTTTCGCCTCTCTTATTACTGAATTTTCAAAAGATTCGTTTTTTTCAACTTTTCCACCAGGAAAGGTAAGGCCTTCCCAGCCATATTTTTTCTTTTTATCTAAAACTAGAACCTTATTATTTTTTTCATCATAAATTTTTACCATATTCATAAGTACAATTTTCATATATACTCCAATCCACAAAAAAAGGAAGCAAGTTTCCCCACTTCCTCTTATATTTATTTTCTTTCTAGTTCAATTTTTACAGTTTTATCATTTAATTCGAATTCTTCTATATCAAGGTCTTTTACTTCCATTGTATCTGCTAAAGTTTCTTTTTTGATTTCTTCTTCGTATTCACAAAGAGCATTTTTCAATTCATCATCTGCGCTGTAGAAAATATCAATTCTATCTGTAACTTCGTATCCATTTTCTTTTCTAAGATTTTGGATTTTTGATACAAATTCTCTTGCGTATCCTTCTTTTTTAAGAGCTTCTGTGATTTCTGTATCCAAAACTACAAAGACATTTCCGTCCATCTCAACATCAAATCCTTCTTTTGCTTGGATTCTTACGTCAAGATAATCTTTTTCGACAGTGTATTTTTCTCCATTTATTTCGATTTCTTGTGGAGAATTTTCAACTTTTTCTACAAATTCTTTTGCATCAACGCTAGCCAAGAATTTTCCAAAGGCTCCCACGTTTTTAGCAAAAATTTGTCCAACTTTTCTGAAATTTGGTTTTAAATAATAATCCATAAAGTCTGAAAGATCGTCTGCAAATTCAACTTCTTTTATGTTTAATTCTTCTTTGATTAATCCTGTTAAATCACCGATTGTGTCTTTAAATGATCCATCTACAATTATTTTTTCTAGAGGTTGACGAACCTTGATTGATTCTTTTTCTCTTGATGCACGACCAAGTGTAACCATTTTTCTTACAAGATCCATTTTCTCTTCTAATTTTTCATCAATCAAATCTTCATTTACTTCATCAAGTTTTTCAACGTGAACTGAAAGTCCATCTGTTAAATTTCTGTAGATTTCTTCTGAAATAAATGGAGCTATTGGAGCTGTCATTTTTGAAAGACTTAGCAAAACATCGTAGCATGTTTTGTAAACTGCTTTTTTGGATTCTGTTAATTCTTCTCTCCAAAATCTCTTTCTATTTCTTCTTATATACCAATTTGATAAATCTTCTACAACAAAATCATTTACCAAATGAACTACCTTGTTGTAATCGAAAGATTCCATTTGTTCATAATAGGCTTTTAATAGTGAATTTAATCTTGAATATAACCACTTGTCGATTTCTTCAAGCTCTACATTTTCAAAATTTTTGATATCATCAAGTCCAATATTATCTGTATTTGCATAAAGAACAAAGAAATTATAAACATTTTCTATTGTCCTAAAGAAATTATTTTTAACTTCAATCAGACCTTTTTCGTCAAATTTTGTTGGAACCCAACAAGGAGATACATATAAAGAATAAAATCTTACAGCATCTGCCCCATATTTATCAAATAATTCAAATGGATTTAGGGTATTTCCTTTTGATTTTGACATTTTTTGTCCATTTTTATCAACAACCAAGTCATTTACTAATACATTTTTGTATGGTGCTTTTCCTGTAATAATTGTTGAAATAGCCATGAGTGAATAGAACCATCCTCTTGTTTGATCGATCCCTTCACAAATGAAATCTGCTGGGAAATAATTTTCAAAATCTTCTCCCTTTGCAAATGGATAATGAACTTGTGAAAATGGCATTGCTCCTGAGTCAAACCAAACGTCAATTACATCTGGAACCCTGTGCATTACTTTTCCACAATCCGGACAAGTTATTGTTACGTCATCAACATATGGTCTGTGAAGTTCTATATCTTCACTTATATCTTCTCTTGCTTTTTCAGCCAATTCTTTTCTTGAACCGATTGATTCAACGTGACCACAATCATCACATCTCCAAAGATTTAGTGGTGTTCCCCAATATCTTGATCTTGAAATTGCCCAATCTTTTACATTTTCAAGCCAATTTCCAAATCTTTTGTCCCCGATTGTTTGTGGATACCAATTAACTCCGTTATTATTTTCAACCATTTTTTCAGAAAGTTTGCTCATTTCTATATACCAAGATGGTTTTGCGTAATAAACAAGTGGAGTTTTACATCTCCAACAGTGAGGATAATTGTGTTCGATTGTTTGTTTTTTATAAACTTTTCCTTCATCTCTTAAATGTAGGAAAATTTCTTCGTTTGTATCAAAAATAAATTTGCCCTTCCAAGGAGTTTCTGTAAAACATCCTTCAAGGTCAACTGGTTGAACGAATGGCAAATTATATTTTCTTCCAAGTTGGTAGTCGTCTTCACCAAAAGCTGGAGCTGTGTGAACAATTCCTGTTCCGTCTTCTGCTGAAACATAATCAGCACAAGTTAAGAAAAATGCCTTGCCATCTGCTTTTACATATGGAAGTAATTGTTCATATTCAACATATTCAAGATCTTTTCCCTTCATCTCTTCAACAACTTCATAATCATGATCTGCCATAACTTTTTCAAGCAAAGATTTTGCCAAATAATAATAGCAGCCATCAGTTTTATCATTTACTTTTACATAGTCAAGTTCTGGATGAACAGTTAAAGCTACGTTTGATGGAAGAGTCCATGGAGTTGTTGTCCAAGCTAGGAAAAATTCATTTTCGGCATCTTTTTTCTTAAATTTACAAATTAAAGTTATGGCCTTATCCATTTGATAGCCTTGAGCAACTTCGTGACTTGCAAGACCTGTTCCACATCTTGGACAATATGGCATAACTTTTGCGCCTTCATAAATTAATCCTTTTTTGAAAGCTTGGTTTAAAAGCCACCATTCAGTTTCAATATAATCATTGTCCAAAGTTATATAAGGATTATCCATATCATAAAGAAAAGCCATCCTATCTGACATATCTCTCCACATATCTGAATATTTAAAAACTGAATCCTTACATTTTTGATTGAATTTTTCAACGCCGTAAGCTTCGATTTGATCTTTTTCTGTAAAGCCTAATTCTTTTTCAACTTCAATTTCTACAGGAAGGCCATGTGTATCCCATCCAGCTTTTTTTAAAACCTTAAAGCCTTTCATGTTTTTATATCTTGAAGTCATATCCTTCAAGGTTCTTGCTATAACGTGGTGGATTCCTGGTTTTCCATTTGCTGTTGGAGGTCCGTCATAAATTATATATTCGTCTGCATCTTCTCTTGTTGTAAAAGTCTTATCCAATAGGTCTATATCAGCCCAGTATTTGGAAAGATCAAGTTCTCTTTGTTTAGTATTTTTTGTATCTAATGATTTAAAACTTGCCATAATTCCCTTTCTTTTTTTTAATTTTTTCTTTTAAAATAAATTATAATAAAAAAACGCCCCCAGAAGGGACGGTCCACCCAAAAATTGAGTATGAAGTTAACGCCTATCTTACGTAATAAACTAATTTTTTCATTTATTAAGCTAAAAGATGATCTTCATAATAAAAAATTCATAGCCACTTTCACCTAAAGGCCTCTCTGTAAATTATTTTTTAAAACTACTCTTCTTTTAATTGCCTATATCTACTGACTAATTTACTATTTTTAAAGAAAAAAGTCAAATTGCTTTTTATTTAAAAAAATATATATTTATAAAACCATAAAAAGAGTTCCTGCTGTAATTAAAATACATCCAATAATAGATTTTGTAGAAAATTCTTCTCCCAAAAATAAAAATGCAAGAATCAAAGTTAAAACCACACTCATTTTATCAATCGGAACAACTTTTGAAGCATTTCCATATTTTAAGGCTCCATAATAACAAAGCCAACTAAGTCCAGTCGCAAGGCCTGATAAAATTAAAAAAATCCAAGATTTTTTGCTAATATTATAAATTCCAGAAAATGATGAAGTGATAAAAACCATGCCCCAGCTCATTATTAAAACTACAAAAGTCCTAATTGCAGTTGCAAGATTTGAATTTACCCCTTCTATTCCAATTTTTGCCAAAATTGAAGTAAGAGCTGCAAAAATCGATGAAAAAATCGCAAGTAAAAGCCGCATAAGATCTCCTTTATTTATGTATTTTCATTCTAAATTTATCAATAGAAAAATTATCCCAGCTATCAACATTAGAAATTTCTAGGGCTTTTTCTAACATTTCTATATCAGAATCAAAGTCTTTTCTATAGACATAATAATTTTCTTCCATAAAAGAGAGCATTATTCCATCATAATCATTAAAATCTTCAATAAATCTAAGTTTTTCTACATCAAAATATTCAAAAACTTTTATTTCTAAATCTTTTAAATTTTCTTTTGTAATTGGATTAAATTTTAAATCAAAAAATCCTGCGTTTACTGCTTCATGGATTATATCAAGGCCCAAATTTTTCCTAGTTGGAAAAATTGATCCAGAAATCCCCTTAAGCCTTCCACTAATTTTAACTTCAACCCTAATACCGTTTGATTTTTCCTTAAATTTTTCGTCAAAATCTCTTAAATAAGTTTTATTTTCTAAATAATATTCAATTGCATCATAAGCAAGTTTTACATAATCATCCATTTTAAAATTCTTTCTTTATTTTAATTTTATAATTTTTATTTCCTTTTACCTTATTAATTTACCCAATTTATAGATAAATTAATTGAAAATGGGTAAACTAATAGGAAGAGAAAAAATATTAGTTAATAAATAAACAAAAGGAGAAGAATAAATGTACGATTATTTAATTGTTGGAAATGGAATAGCAGGACAAAAGGCTGCTGAAACTATTAGAAAAAAAGAAGAAAATTCTTCTATTATTATAATTTCAAAATCAGCAAAACACACCTATTGGAGAACAAAATTATCTGAGCTTATTGCAAAAGATTTTACAGATGATGAAATTTTGGTAAAAAAACCTGAATGGTACGAAAAAAATAATATAGAAGAAAAGCTTGAATGTGAAGTAGAAAAACTTGATCTTGAAAATAAAAAGGCAATTTTAAAAAACGGGGAAGAAATCGAATATGGAAAGGCTCTTATAGCAACAGGATCTCATCCATTTGTGCCACCAATAAAAAATATTGACGCTGATGGAGTTTTTGCAATTAGAAGTGTTGAGGATTTGAATTCTTTCAAAAATCACATCAAGGAAAATAAGAAAGTTGTAGTAATTGGCGGAGGACTTTTGGGACTTGAAGCTGCTTTTTCTGTAAAAAATACAGGTTGTGAAGTCCTTGTTATTGAAACTTTTGACTATATTTTGGGAAAACAACTTGATAATGAACTTTCCAAAAAATTAGAAAAAGAATTAAATGATGCAGGAATTAAAACTTCTACAGGAAAAAATACTGCAGAAATTTTAGAAAAAGACGGCAAAGTTTGTGGAATAAAACTTGAAGATGGAGAAGAAATCGAAGCAAATACAATTTTGGTTCAAACAGGCGTAAGAAATAATCTAGAAGTCGCAGAAAAATCTGGACTTGAAATTGAACGTGGAATCCTTGTAAATGAAAATTTAAAAACAAGTGATGATAATGTTTATGCAGCAGGAGATTGTATGCAATTAGGAAAAGCTACAATAGGCCTTTGGACCGCATCAATGGAAATGGGAGAAATTGCAGGAAGCAATATGACAGGTGATAATAAAACCTACCAAACACCAAAACCATTCTCATCACTTTTACTTGGTGATATTAAATTATTTTCAGCAGGATTTAATTCAGGCGAAGGAATCGAAGAAATCAAAAAAGAAGACGAAGAAAAAGTCTACAAATTATTCAAAAAAGGCGAAGATTTTGTAGGAGGCATCCTCTACAAAGACATAAAATTCCAAAATGACGTTAAAAAAATAGTATTCGAAAAAGAAGATCCAAAAAATACAAAACTTGGAAAAGAGATTTTTGGAATGTAAAAATAAAGCTCTTGGTTAAGCCAAGAGCTTTATTAATTTTCTATAATATCAGTCGGATTTGCTTCGTATACAAATATCATGGAATCAAAAATTTCTTTTGGAGATTCTTCTATTCTGTATGAGTATGGTACAAATTTCATTACCCAAGTGTAGCCTTCACCTAATGAACCCATTTTTATTTTTGAATCTAAGAGGTTTTTACTATCTCCATCTTTTACTTTTGAAAAATCTAAATAATAGGAATTGTTATAATTTTTCGCCCCATAGGCAAATGGATCTGCTGATATAAATTTTTGTATTGTCCTTTGATTTTTTTGCATAGTTTTTATGTTTACCTTTGTTTTATAAAAATCTGTTCCTATTGGAAAATATGATTTTTTATATTTTTCCAGTAAATTTTCTCCCATATTTTTATAAAGTGCTTCTTTTTTTCCAATATGACCGTTGTGGCCTGCTATCATTATTCTTGAATTTTTTTCATAATCTTTTATCCAAGAAACATTTTCTGCCATTTTTTCATCTCTGTATTCACTTGATTTTACATAATCATCAACCATTCTATAATATGGAAAACTTGATAGAATATTTTCTATAAGTCTTTTTTCTTTGGTATTTTTTTCAAGTTTTTCATTTAATTTTTTTAGATTTTCTTCCAAGGCTTTCATTTTTGGATCTTTTATTGAAATTTTATCTTCTTCTAGGATTTCCAGACTTTTTATATCGAAATCAATATTTTCTTTTTTCACAAAATCTTTTACAAGTTTTACAGATTTTTCTGGATTTTGCATATCAAAACCGTAAAAGGAAATTTTTTCGTCGTGATTTTGGTTGTATTTTTTTATCCAATTTATTAGATCATTCATCTCATTTGTATGATAGATTGGAAAGGAGAAAATTTTTGATGGATTTTTTTGAAATTTTCCCGATTTTACATAAGAATCTATTTCCATTCCTTCTGAAAAATCACATTCCAAGGCAAAGGCTCTAACATTTGCATCTTTTACTAATTTTTTTAATAGGTCTAATTTTAATTCTTGAAATTCTTTGTTTCCATGTGTAGCTTCGCCAAGACCAATAATTTCTACTTGGTCGTCAATTTTTATATCTTCTATTTTTTGAGCATATTTACTCAAATCTGAAATTTCTTTTTTGGCTTTAATTTCTGGGATTTTTGTCCACAAAAATATAAACAAAAATCCTAATATTGAAATCGAAATTATTATATATAGAAGAATTTTAAATATTTTTTTCATTTTTACTCCTTATTTAATTTTCCCATCTCAAAATATATTGGAAGGGTTATTCTAAATATCATTATATAAATTAATGAGAAAATTATTATACAAATCGCCTCTATTTCTATAAATTTTCTAAGCTCAAGCATGGCAAACATTTGAATCATGCCAAAGGCAAGTTTTGATGCGATTAAAATATGGATTATTGAAATTATTAAAGGTCCAAAAAACGTAAAATAGTTTTGTTTTTTGACTGAATTTTTTATTTCTTTTTTGCTCATTCCCACTTTTTGTAAAATCTTTATATTTCTTCCATCTTCAAGGCCCTCTGCTGCTTGTTTGTAATAAATTACTACAATTGTTGAAATTAAAAATACTAAGGCAAGAATTGTTACTACTATATAGGCACCTGTATGAATTTTATCAAATTCCATCCTATTTTCTATGGAATTTTTTACTAAAATATTATCAGATATATTTTCATTCAAATTTTTATCCATGTAGTCAATATTTTTTTGACTTTTATCTTTTAAGTCAAAATATATTCCCGATACACTAGGGAAAGTCTTAATATTTTTGCCATCAGATATATTTTTTGAAAATTCATCCATATCATCTACAACTACAAGAATATTGTGAAAAAGACTTGTCGTAGGATCCATTAAGACATAGGAAATGTTTTTTGCATTTTCTTTTACTTTCAAATTTTGATTTTCTATTGAAATTTTATCGTATTTTTTTGCTTTTGAATCAAAGACTATTGCCTCATCTTTTTTAAGAGAAAAATTTGTCTTGTTCGCCATATTAAAAGATTTTATATCTGTTATGGATATAATTTTTGTTTTATCATCCATTATTGTTTTTCTTAAGTCATCATCTTCTAGTATAGAAAATTTTCCAGGCGATTTTTCACTAACTACAAGACCTTTCCTTTTAAATTCTCCAAGATTTTTTATTTTTTCTTTTCCTATATTTTTTTCAAGGAAATTTTTTGTATATTTTTCACTTTCCTTATCATTTTCTTGGTATTGAATCAAAAAATCACTTGGAGCAATCCTATCTAATAAATCATTTTTCCCAACAAACATGGCACTCATAACTACAAAACTCAAAAGAAAAAGTGAAGAGATAATGGTAATTGATGAAAGTGCCATGGCAGATTCCTTGCTTCTTTTGATAAGTTCTCCGATAAAGGTCATATTTGTGCCCTTATAATAAATTTTTTTATTTTTTCTAAAAAGTTTTAAAATCCAAATTACAAGAGATCTAAAGAAAAAATATGTTCCAATTATTACTGCTATACTTGCTGGCAAAAATCTTGGGATAGCTTGAAATATTCCTCCATCAATTGAAAGGGCTGTGTAATACCCATAGCCAATTAAAATTATGGCTAAAATCATAGAAATAATATTTGCCTTTGGCTCACTTTCGCCTTTTTGGGAAAGTTTTGAAAGCTCAATCGGATTTGTTTTTCTAATTGAATTTAAACTTATCAAAGTTATTAAAATAAAGATTATGGCAAAAATCATAAGTCCCAAAGCTAACTTAGAAAAATTTATAGAAAGTTTAATTTGAGTTTGAATTTTTAAAATTCTTGCCACCAAATTTATAAAAAGAGGTCCCAAAAGAATTGTAAAAAATGTTCCAATTATCAAGACTAAAATTCCAAGAATTAAATTTTCTATAATCAAAATTTTTCTCAAAGATTTTTTGTCCATTCCAAGTCCATACAAAAGTCCCAATTCCTTGTAGCGATTTTTGACAATGGTTTTTGCCATGTAGACAAGAAAAATCAGAGAAAAAATAGCCACAATCCATGAACCCATTTCCAAAAGAGTTTTTATGATTTCGCTTCCCCTGGAGTCTAGAATAAATTTTTCACTTTTTAAATCTATTAAAAGATTAAAAATAAAAAGCATAAAACTTGATGCCAAAATGTAGGGAAAATACAAAAATTTATTATTTTTTATTCCCCTTGTCGCCATTTTAAAATTAAGCTTGTTCAAATCCCTCACCCCCAGATAAAATCATCATTTGAGATTTGACCAATTTTTCATACATTTGGTCATTGGTCCTATCTCCCTTATAAAGGTCATAGAAAATTTTCCCATCCTTTATAAATAAAACTCTAGATGCTCTTGCAGCAGCCATGGTTGAATGAGTTACCATCAAAATTGTTTGGCCATTTTTGTTTATTTTTTCAAAAATATTTAAAAGCTCCATGGAAGAATTTGAATCCAAGGCTCCTGTCGGCTCATCTGCAAGTAAAATTTTTGGATTTGTAATAAGAGATCTTGCAACGGCAACTCTTTGTTTTTGTCCTCCAGAAATTTGATAGGGAAATTTGTCCAAAAGATTAGAAATTTTTAATGCCTTTGCAATAGGAGCTAATTTTTCTTCCATAATTTTGTATTTTTCATTTGCTAAAACCAAAGGCAAAAATATATTGTCCCTGTTATTTAAAGATGATAAAAGCGAAAAATCTTGGTATACAAAGCCCAATTTTTCCCTCCTAAATTTTGCCCTTTCCTTGTCACTTTTATTTTTTGTATTTTCACCAGATAAAATCACATCTCCAGAAGTTTGTTTATCCAAAGTTGCAATCAAATTTAAAAGAGTAGATTTCCCAGACCCGCTTTCGCCCATTATGGCAACAAATTCTCCTTCTTCAACCTCAAAATTAATATCTTTTAAGGCAACAACCTCTGTATTTTTATCTTCACTATTATAAACTTTTCTTAAATTTTTAACTTCTAATATATTCATATGATCCTCCTAAGTCTATATTACAAAAAATAAAATAAAAAATCCCTAATCTAAACTTACAATTTTTCCCCTAAACTTACATTTTGTAAGATTAAAAAAATCGGCAAATGCCGATTAATTTTCAATAATACCAGATTTTTTAAGATTTAGTGAAAAAATAGTCCCCTCTTTCCCTTTAGATTCAATTTTATAAGCATATCCAAGCTTTTTTAAAATATCATTTACCAAAAAAAGTCCTATACCAGTTGAATTTTCATTTCTTTTA
Source organism: Anaerococcus sp. HMSC065G05 (assembly GCF_001812365.1). Classification (NCBI taxonomy): domain Bacteria; kingdom Bacillati; phylum Bacillota; class Tissierellia; order Tissierellales; family Peptoniphilaceae; genus Anaerococcus; species Anaerococcus sp. HMSC065G05. The sequence goes on along the minus strand of NZ_KV808697.1, from coordinate 10,963 downwards.
TCACTATCTCCACTAAATCCAAATTTATTAATATTTTTCAAATCTTCTTTTTTAATACCAATTCCAGAATCTTCAATTTTTAAAATAAAATCATGGTAGGAAATTTTAATAAAACCCTTATTGGTATATTTTATAGAATTAAACAAAACCTGCTCAAGGACAAGTCCCAGCCATTTTGGATCTGAAACTATATTTTCATCTTCTATATCAAGAATTAATTTTAAATTTTTATGGATAAAAAAACTCCTATATCTTTTTACAATATCTTTAATAAGCTTTTCAATAGAAAAAGATTTAAAAGAATAATCCAGACTGTCCTGACCCAATTTTATAAAAGATAAAATCGATGCAATATAATCATCAATCCTAATAAGTTCTCTTTTTATATCATAATTTTCTTCCCTTTCACTAATTAAAGAAATACTTGAAAGGGGAGTTTTTATTTGATGAGTCCAAATTGTCAAAAGATTTTCCAAATCATTTTGCCTTAGTTTGCTAGAAATTCTAAGATTTTCTATTTCTTTTTCCTTACTTTTAAAAATTTCTTTCAAATGCCTTTCATAAAGATTTTTCTCAAAAAAAGAAAAAGAATTTTTCTCTAAACACTTTTTTACTTTAAAAAATCTAAAAATTCCTATAAATAAAAATATAAAAAATAAAATTAATAAGCAATAGGAAAAAATCCTAAAATCTATTGAAAAGGCCAAAGAAAATATTAAGGATGAGATAAGAAAAATAAAAAAGGAGAAAATATAAGCCCTATTAATGCTAAAAAATAATTTTAAATTTTTCATTTTATAAAATATCCCACTCCCTTTTTTGTTTGAATAAAATCATCTAAGCCAAAATCTTTCAATTTTTTCCTAAGTCTGTTGATATTTACAGTCAAAGTATTATCATCAATAAAAGAATCAGTCGCCCAAAGCTTGTCCATAATAAGCTCTCTTGAAACAATTTTTTGTGGATTTTCCATAAGAATTTCCAAAATCAAAAATTCATTTTTAGAAAGATTTGTTTCTTTGTCATTAATTTTTAAAACCATCTTATCCTTAATCAAAGAAATATTTTTATAAGAAAGATCAAAATTTTTCCCAGAAAAATCATAAGACCTTCTAAGAAGGGCCTTGATTTTCATATTTAAAACCTGCATAGAAAAAGGTTTAGAAATAAAATCATCTGCCCCATAATTTATAGCATTAATTAAATTTATATCATCAGCCGCACTGGTTAGAAAAATTATAGGAAGATTAGAAATTTCCCTAATTTTCTCACACCAATAAAAACCATTTTCAAAAGGAAGTTTCAAATCCATCAAAACAAGCTTATAATCTCTTTTTTGAAATTCCTCCAAAATATTAGAAAAATCATTTGGAATAAAACACTTATATCCCAAAAGCTCAATCTGAAAACAAAGCTCCTCACAAATTTTTTTATCATCCTCAACAATAAATATATCCATAATAACTCCTTAAAATTATTATAATAGATTTTTTAGTTTTTGAAAATTTTCAAAAAAAAGAAGCCTTACATCTTCTCAGAGTGTAGACAAAGTCAGTTTAGTAATTCATTATTAAATTAAAAATAAAATTACGCTATAACCCATCTCGAGCGTAGTCGAGAGATCTCATGAGATTTCTCGACTCACTACGTACGATAAATCGGGATAAACAACCGAAACGGGCGGTTATTTATCTGGTCGAAATGGCAAATTTTTAGTTTTTCAATAGTATGAAAGTGCCAACAAGCACTTTTTTATTATAATTTCTTATTTTAGCAAAAGATTGAATTTAAAAAAAATCAATTTAAGAAAATAATTCATCAAACAAATCATTTTGGCAATCCAAATGCCCAACAAAGCCAACAAGAATTTTCCCAAAAGTTGCATCAATGATTTCCATTGCACCACTTTCCCCAAAAGCTCCACAAAGCTCAATCACATCAGCAAGTCCAATTAAAGATTTAGAAATTTCTTTCGCTTCCTCAAGATTTTTAACACCAATAATTTCAGCATTAGCATTTTTCCCAATAGCCTTCCTATCAAATTTTGAATCAAAAGGCCCCATTATCAAATAAACAAATTTCATTTTTTTCTCCTTAGTGCTATTTAATAAATTTAAAATATTATACCAGTTTATCCATAAAAAATGGGCTCTTACAAAAGTATGAAAATCACACTTTGCAAAAGCCCATCAAAATTCTTATTATTTTTATACTTTTTCTTTATCTCTGCTATTATTAATTAAAATAAATAGTCTTGTTGCAACTAGAACAATCAAGATTAACAAAATAAAATTTTCTTTTATACCTGTTGCTACAATAGCACGGCTATTTTTCTTATTTTTCGCTTTTTCTTGACTTGTTATTTTGTAAATATTGTGAAAATTCATTTCTTCAACCTTTTTATTTGAAGAGTTTATAATCATAATTTCATCTTTTACAAGTTGCCCATCTTTTTCTATAATTTTTATAAATAAAGTATATACCTCTTTATCTTGGTTAACATTTTTTATATCTGTTTTATTTTGATATAATTTGTACTTGTATTCACCTGGTTTTTGATATTCTATATTTATTTGTTTTTTCTCATCAGCCTTTAGACTAAAATTATAAGTCCCTTTTCTTGCTTCTGGCAAAGGGGCATCTTTTGAAATTGCTTCCAAAACATATTCAAAACTATCTTGAGGTTTCGAATATGGTGAGTTTATACTCACATTTTGTCTCATCACAAAAGAATAATCTACACCTTTAGCATAAACTTTTGTTTGAAAGAGAAAAAACACAGAGAGAAAAGCTAAAGTTAAGGAAAAGCAAAAAAGTGCTTTTAACTTAATACTTATTTTATTGTACATTCTTATTAGACTCCTCTCCTTTTTTACGGCTAATCCTATCATATATTAGATAAATCAAAACTAATAAAATCCAAATTATTAGTAAAGTCAGTAAAATATTAATTTTATAGAATTTTTTAAGAAGTTTGGCAAATTTATTTTCCTTTTTTTCTTCTTTAAAAATATTTTCTTCTACCTTGTCCGTAAGCCTTCCTATAAAAATATATCTCCCATTTGTAACAGAAAGATCGCAAGTGTCAAGGATGACTAAATTTTCATTTTCTCCAAAATCTAATTTTCTAGAATAATCAGCATTTTCATAAATATAATCGATTAGGTCAGGTTTTTCCTGAGAATTTTTTGCAATAGAAAGAATTTTATCATCCGTTCCTACGGTTTTTAAAAAAGCAAAAAATTCAATACCCTTGCTTTTTTTATTAAGCCTATGAATTACTCCATACTTGTGAGTATTAAAAAATTCTTGGTCTTTGAAAAGTTCCATATCCCCAAACATTTTTCTTTCAGCCATATAATGACCATATAAAATATTTTGAAAATCTGAAAAATCTTTTTTATTTGAAGCATCCAAAAAAATTGATCCGGTCGTAGAAAATTTTCCAAGAACAGTTTTATTTAAATATTCTTCGTTATCCTTGCCTTGGACAATTGGATAATCAATATTTGTCCCATAAACATCAATCCATCCCAAAACATCTGGATTTTTCGCCCTTATTTGGTCAAAAGTTAAATCATCCTCGCTGTTTGGTTTATACATTGAATAAGTTTCAGAATCAGCAACTTCCATAATTTGGTGAGTATCCCAAAAAGCATAGATTCCAATAAAAAGTGCAAGCAAGGAAATTATTAAAACAATATAATCCAAAAATCTAGAAACATTTCTAATTGCTAATAATTTTTTTCTTTGATTATTTGATAAAATATTTGATTTATCTTTGGAAACGGAAGAGTGCTCTTCCATTTCCTCATTTTTTATTTTAGAATTAGTATTTTCCTTATTTTCTTTCATCAATTACAACAAATTTATGCTAAAGCTTCCTCTTCTTTTCTATTTTTAACAAAGAAGAATATACCTAATCCTGCTACAGCTATTAAGGCAATAAATGGTAGGTTGTCAACTAGTAAACCTGTAGGAGTTTGTTCTTTGTTTTCAAACTCTACAAAGTTTCCACCTTGATCTCCTATGATACCTTCACTAGCTTCTCCGGCTGTACCATTAAAGCTTGAAGATTTAACTTTTCCTATATAAGTTCCAGATTTTGTTTCTTTCGCTGTCACTTTTGATCCTAGTAAAACTTCAGCAAATACGACTCTTTCGTTGTGTTTTAATTTAACTTCTGTATTTTTTCCGTATTCTCCAGTTAGTTTTTCACTTTTTTCTCCTTTTGAATCAACTATATAATAGCTATAACTTGTTGCATCGGAGTGACTTCCTTCTGGTTTTGCAACATTAAGTGAAAAAGTAAATCTATCAGTCGTACTTGGATTTTCTCCAGCTATTGTTTTTCTTAAAGCAAAACCTTTTTTATCTGCATCTTGTATTTTTGGTCCACCACTTGGATTATCGTTACCGTCTTTTTTATCCCAGTTGTTTTCAAATACAAATTCATTACCTTTTTTATCATCACCTTGGCCTGGTGTGTATTCTTGTTTATTTGCATCTTCCACTACTGTTCCATCATCTTTTTTATCTTTTTTGATTTGGATATCATATACTTCGAAAGTACCATCCTCAAGTTCTTTTACAAAAATTGATACTGTATATTCTGCTTTAGAATAAGTCATATCTTTCATATCATCTTCATCTTGATATGGAGAATACTCTGTAACTTTATAAACATATTGACCAGCGTTTTTCCAGTTCGCATTTTTTAATGCATCTTCTGTTTCTCTAATAACTTGTTTTCCAGGAGTACTAGTATCATTATCTATATTATCAGTTGGTTCATAATTTACGCCAGCGCTTATCAGTGGAACATAAATCTCACCTGTAGTCTTTTTTTTCATCAGTAGTAACATTTGTATCTCCATTAAAGCTAACTGGAGTAAATTTAAATCCAAAAGTATCATATGGTGTTTCTACACCTTCAGCTGGTAGGTTTAATACTTTTTTAATATTTAATGGTTTACTTGCTGCTTCTGCTTTTTGTGGATTTGCTATTACTGCTCCTCCAACAAGGGTACATGCCAAGGCACCTGCTACAATTTTCTTTTTTAATGTTTTCATATTTCTTTTTCCTTTCGTAAAATTTTATTATATTCCCCTTCTTCTTAGAAGAGTAAATATTTTTCCTTTTATAAATTTTTTTTCAACCGGACCAAATAATCTTGAATCGACTGACTTGTCCCTGTTATCAGCCAACAAAAATATTTCATTTTCTTTTAATTTTACTGGATACTTTATTCCATCTTTAAAGGGCAAAGTTTCCTTGTAAATTTTCGGTTCATATTGGTAAGAATTGTTTACTACTAATCCTTTTTCATCAATATTTACAACATCGCCCGGCATAGCCACAATCCTACCAATTTTATTTTCTTTGTTGTAAGAATAAACAACAGTTTCTCCCACAACAAAGTCCTTATCAAGCCTATAAAAAAGAATCATATCTCCTGGACTTATATTTGGTACCATAGAAGTATCATTGACCCTATACATTCCAAAAATAAAGGTAAACACAAAAGCTATGACCAAACATATACTTACAATTTTTATAGCAAGTTTAAGCAAAGCTCTTGTCACAGGATCTTTTTGATTTTTTTTATTCTTTTTTTCTTTCTTAATCATAATTTTTTAGAATTTTTTTCCTAAAATTAATTACACTTACAAAAACTCCAATAGCTCCTACAAGTAAAAGAATTTTTGGCATTTGGTAGTTATTATCAATAATTCCTGTTGGAACATTTTCCTTGATTTTTATTTTAACCTTCACAGTTGATTTGGAATTGTCTAAATAAGTTATAGTAACTGGAACTTCTTGATCCCCTAGCTTTGAAAAATCAATATTGTTATAATCTTCATCACTAATATTAAATTCTTTAACCTTATCAGGATTTAAAAGATTTTTGCCTTCAACTTCTTTATGAAGAGCATTGTTTCCACTTTTATTTTGTTTTGGTACTCCTTCATTATAAGTAAATTCTCCATCTTTTACAGCTTTATAAATTTCATCTTTTGATAAAGCTACATACCTTAGAGTTTCTTTTTCTTTTGGAGTGACTGTTCCCTTGGTGTTTTGGTTTTTGATTTTATATCTTATCCCCCACCAAGAAGTATTACCATAAATATCTTTTGCAAAAAATGTTGTTTCTCTTACAAGTTCTTTTTTTTGTGTTTTTAGAATATCATTCCCAAAGAAATTATCAACTTTCATCTGGAAAGGAACTTCTAATTCCCCAACTCCTGGATTTTCTACTAAACCATTTGTCATGGTCACCCTTACTCTTTCTGAATTTTTTTCAAAGTCAATATAGCTTTTAACTTGATCTCTCTTGTAAATTCCATATTCATCGACAAATCCAATTAACTTTAATCTACTTCCATCTTTAAATGTAAGTCTATTAGTAGTTACATCTCCAGAAAAAGTTAAATAATCAAAATATTTGATTTTATTAATTATACCAATATGGCTTGTATCTTGACTATACTTTTGAGTTTCAGTATTAAACCAAGGCTTCCACTCCTTAAAACCATATCCATATTCTAATTTGACTTTTGGAGCTTTGATTGAATCTTTTAAATCAAGATCTTTTAAAACCCAATAAACAGATTCTCCACTATCAATTGACCCATGTTCATTAACTTTAAATTCAACTTTTACATAATCAGGATCATCAACTTCTTTTCCACTTATTGGATCTATATATTTTGGACGCTCCCCTCCTTTTATAACTTTTTGTTTTTTTATTAAAGTTACTTCCAAAGGATTTGACTTATCGTCATCTTTTTGCTCTTGCTTTAAAATTTTATAGGCATAATATCCTTCTACAACAAAACCATTTTGGGCCTTATCAAGAGAAACTGTAGGCATTTGGCTACCATCGTAGTTGCCTTGCCAATTGGGTTTATGAAATCTTTCTCCTTCTAGCATATCTTTTTCTTCATCAGTAGAATTAGTCAAGTTTTGACTCGCTTTTGTCTTATCTCCAAGTTTATAAGTCACAGTAAGATTTGTAGAATTATCGATAAGATTTCCATCCTTGTCAACTGTTTTAAATTTTGCCTTGGTGTTTTGAACTTCATATATATCATAATTAAGTACTGAAGTTCCATCTGATCCACCACTTCTGGAAGATATCCACTCTATTATTCTTCCTTGATGATTATCAGTAGAATATTCATCTAAGCAGATACCAAAATCATCAATATCTACTTGTTGATGTATTTTAAAGTCTAATCTTGTATTTTGAAGTGTAAAATTTTTTTTACCAATAGTCTCATCTTCAGAATTATCCTCTAATTCTATGCTTGGACCATCTTGAAATTTTTGTTTTGGAAAAATTTTATCAAAATTAAATTCTTTTCCTTTTAAGCCATGAAGATTTACCTGTACAATAACATTATTTTCTCCCCATCCAGGTTCAACTTGTGCTCTTTGAAAAGTCGTAGATTTTTCTAATGGAGTTGTCAAGTTTTTATTTTCTAAAGATTTAGAATCAGATTTATCATCATTTTCTTTTTCAATAGGCGTTTTATTTTCTATTTTTTTATCTTTACTATCTTCAATTTTTTTATTTTCTTCATTTGACTGAGAACTCTGTTCAATGGTCTCTTTATCTTTTGATTCAACAATTTCATCCGCAAAAGCCGGGACAAGGTTTCCTAATACTATAAACAAGGCTAATAATAAGGATGTAAATTTTTTTAATCCTCTCATACCATATGTTTTCCTCCTATAATTAATTTTTCGTAAAAATCCTATATAAAATACTTATATTTTAATTACTAAGATAAATCATTTTTATAATTTGTAAAAAATTTAAAGTATTTAATATACCCTCCTACGAACGCATCTTTGATTTTGAATTATAAAATTAAAAATCAAAGATTTTTTAGAAACAATTTATTAATAAGTCAAACATAATAAATGTAAATTCTTATATATATGGTACATTAAAAAATCTTTTATTTCAATGATTAATTAAAAAATTTGTAAAATAATTAACAATTAAAAATTTATATATAAAAAACTACGACCAATAGAATTTTTTCTATTAAATCGTAGTTTTAATTTAGCTAGTAGCTTATTTTATATATTCATATCTTCTTAGCATATAATATTTGATTTTTCCTATATTTTCTGTAATAAATTTTGCTTTTGAAATTCTTTCGGTATAAACACGACTTGTCATCACTTCTTCTCCGTCGTTAATAAATATTTCGATTGAAGATGTGTAGTTAAATATTCTTATATTTTTAATTTTTTCAATTTCAATATGCCTTTTGTCTCTTCCAAAACCACTTTCATTCTGAACTGACCCCAAAAGTTGGACTTAAAAACCAACTTAAGGAGGTCAGTTTTTTAATGGCAAAATACAAAACAGAATTTAAGATTAAAGTAGTAAAACAAAAAAAGAAATAAGTGAAATAGAAAAACTAAGAAAAGAAAACTACTATCTTCAAATGGAAGTAGAAATTCTAAAAAAAAAGATTCAATTCTCTCAAATGACACAGGAAGAAATAGACAGATATCTGAAGTCATTAGATCACTAAGAGATAAATTCAAACTAAATAGACTGCGTCTGTTGCCTTCATTATATTAAAAAAAGTGTAGTAGAAAGTTTTTTTCTACTTACACTTTTATAGTACTAAATGGGCAGAATCTATATTTTGTTTACGCTCTGATAAGCTTTCGGGCTTCTTTTAATTATTTTTTAAAAAGTATATCAAAAGATTTTTCTTCCAAATTTTCTCCTATAAAAATTAGGGAATTTGTAAAAGATTCTCCCTCATATTTTTCTACTGAAAATTTATTATCGACAACATCTACCTTGACTTTTTTATCTTCTACATTTACAAGACCCTTGGCTCTTATTAATTTTCCAAACCTATTTTGGCAAACTGCATTGAAATTTGTTCCAAGTTCATTGAAATCTTTGAAAACTACATTTTCATAAACCAGATTATCAAGGTGTAAATGTTTATAGTCCCCTCTTATTAGAGATTCTTTGTCATATTCTCCAATAAGAGAGTCCCATTCTTTTTTATCAAAATCATTGTAGTGGGTGGTAAAAACTTTTGCTTTTGTTAAGTCTTCAAGTTTTTTTGCTTCTTTTTCGATTTTTTCTGTGCTTATATTTTCAGTTTTTGATAATAGTATATATGATGAATTTTGGATTTGATCAAGGAAAAGCTCTTTATATTCTCCCATAATCTTATCTATACTGTAATAGTCAACTATGGCTATTGGTTTTAAAATTTTGATTTTTTCATATTCAATTGGACTAATATTTTCAATTATTTTAGAAAGATATCCCAAACCTGTTGGCTCTATTATCAAATATTCTGGATTTATTGTATTTTCTATGCTCATAACTGTCGTTGCAAAATCTTTTTGTTTTGAACAACAAATACAGCCTTCTTCCAAGGATAAAATTTCTTTTCCTGTATTTTTTAATAAATCCTTGTCTATATTTGCCTTGGCATAATCATTTTCTAAAATTACTGCATCATCCAATTTTTTTGATAATTTTTCTATAAAGGTTGTTTTTCCACTTCCCAAAAATCCCGATACTATTATTATTTTCATCTAATCTTCCATTAAATCTTCTGCTACAATTACAACTGGTTTAATTAAATCTTTTGGTTTATCTTTCATTAAGTATAATGCTTTTTCAACATTTTCAAATCCATTGAATTTATGGGTAACAAGTTTTGAAAGATCTAATTTTCCACAAGAAACAAGTTTAGCAAGTTTTTCCATTCTTAGTCTTCCACCTGGTGTTAGACCTCCATTAATTGCCTTGTGGCCCATTCCAACTCCCCATTCAACTCTAGGAATTTTAATGTAATCTCCACCGTCAAGATAGTTTACGTTACCAATTTTTGCACCTGGTTTCATTGCCTTGATTGCTTCTTCAAATGTATCAACTGTTCCACCAGCAATTATAACTCTATCAACGCCCTTACCATTTGTAAGTTTTAAAACTTGTTCAGAAATTGATCCGTCTTTGTAAGAAATTATATCTGTTGCCCCATAAAATTTAGCAGCTTCAACGCAATTTGGACGAGTTCCTACTGCATAAATTCTACTTGCTCCTCTTAGGTTAGCTCCAGCAACTGACATCAAACCTACAGGTCCAATTCCAACTACCAAAACTTCATCTCCAAATTGAACATCAGCTTGTTCAACTCCGTGGAATCCTGTTGTAACCATATCTGATAACATTGGAGCTAAAACTGGATCTACTCCTTCAGGAATTAAAGCAAGGTTAGCATCAGCATCATTTACATGGAAAATTTCTCCAAATACACCGTCTTTAAAATTTGAGAATTTCCATCCAGCAAGCATTCCGCCTGAATGCATTGGAAATCCTGCTTGACTTTCAAGAGATGACCAATCTGGAGTAATAGCTGGAACTAAAACCCTATCTCCTGGTTTAAAATCTTTAACTAATTCTCCAACTTTTACAATTTCTCCAGCAGCCTCATGGCCCAAAATCATATCATGTCTATCTCCGATAGCTCCTTCCCAAACTGTGTGAATATCTGAGCTACATGGAGCCAAAGCTATTGGTTTAACAAGCGCATCTAATGGTCCCATTTCTGGTTCTGGTTTTTCAATCCAACCTGTCTTACCAATTCCCAACATCGCAAACCCTTTCATAGAGTCCTCCTTATTTTTGATTTTTATTTTTTATTTACGATTTAATTTTAATTTATATTTAAGCACTTGTCAATTGTTTATCATTTTATTTTTCTATTTTAAATTTTGATGAAAACCATAACTTTAAACTAATGTAGAATGCTATCATAATAAAATTAAATTTTCACAAATAAAATTTTTATTTTTAATTTTCAAATTATTTTAAAAATTTTTCCTAGAAAAAAAATTGCGGATTAAAAAAAGCAAAAAAATAAGACTGCGTTTGCAGTCTCAGACTGTAGACAAAGTAGATGA
>NZ_KV808696.1:0-85411 GCF_001812365.1 Anaerococcus sp. HMSC065G05 | reverse complement strand
TATTGGTGGGTTTGTCGACGCTCTGAGACACCTTTTAGGTGTCTTTTGCTTGCTTATTGAAAGTTTATATTTTTATTTATCTTTAATTATCTTCGTATGGCAATAAAGCTACTTGTCTAGCTCTTTTGATTGCTCTTGTAATTTCTCTTTGATGTTTCGCATTTAGTCCTGTAACTCTTCTTGGAAGGATCTTTCCTCTATCAGAAATAAATCTTTTTAGAGTTTCAATATCCTTGTAGTCTATTACTTTTGAAGGGTCTTTGACAAATGGATCGACTTTTTTTCTTGGTCTGAAATTTCTACGCATTTTATCCTCCTAAAATCTAGAAAGGAATTCTTCCGTCGTCTTCAATTTCTGTAAAGTCATCGTCAAAAAAGTCATCGTTATTATTCATGTTTTGATTGTTATTTTGTTGGAAATTATTTGAATTATTGTAAGAATTTTCTTGGTTCATATTTCCAAAACCATTGTCTTGGTTCATTGGATTATTTTGATATTGACCATCTGATCTTGATTCCAAAAATTCAACTCTGTCTGCAATAACATCTGTTGTGTAGACCATCTTTCCATCTTTGTCTTGGTAAGAACCTGTTTGGATTCTACCATCTATCGCACATTGATTTCCTTTTTTTAGATACCTTGATACATTTTCAGCTTGAACTCCCCACACTGTAATTCGTGGAAAATCGGCTGTTGGACGATTCATTGATTCCATTTCTTGTCGTTTTTGTTTACTTAAACCTCTATCAACTGCTAAAGAAAAACTAACAACTGCTTGTCCTTGTTGAGTGTATCTCAAATCTGGATCTTTTGTTAATCTTCCTATAAGAAAAACTTTATTCATTTAGTCCTCTTTTCTGATTACCATGTATCTAAGAATTAAATCAGATATTCTAAGTCTTCTTTCAAATTCTTTGATGTGGTCACCACTAGCTTTGAAATCAACGATATAATAATATCCTTCTTTGATGTAGTTGATTTCGTATGCAAGTTTTCTTTTTCCCCAGTCATCTACAGATTCTACTTCTCCACTTTCAGCTATAATGCCTTTGAAGATTTCTAAAGATTTATTTCTTTCTTCATCTGAAATTTCTGGTTTGTAAATCAATACTGCTTCGTAGTTATTCATCTTATTCACCTCCCTTTGGTCTTTGACCCCGATCTTTTGTCGGAGTAGAGAATTCTTATCTATGTTACTATAATTAGTTTTAAAAGTCAATAATTTTATTAAATAAATTCGCTAGAATTTTCTATATTAGAAAAATAAATTGCATTTGCAATTGCACGAGCCATAACTTTTGCCCCAAGGCTTCCTACAAGATTTAAATCTGCCTTTATTTTATTTGTAGCAAGAGAGAAAATTGTATCTCCATCCATCATTGTATGAACTGGTCTAATCGCTCTGGCATAGCCGTTGTGAGTCATTGAGGCGATTTTTCTAAGCTCAGTTTTATTAAATTTTCCATTTGTTGCAACAATTCCAATTGTTGTGTTCAAAGAATTTTTTTCAGATATTTTTTCTAAAACTTCAAGAGTTGGAATGAATTTATTATTTTTTAAAATTCCTGCAATTTGTTTATTTTTTTCATCATCAAAAATATCTCCCATGGCATTTACTGCAACAATAGCAGAAACTTTTAAATCGCCAACGCTTATTGTGGCAGAGCCAAGTCCTGATTTCATCAAAAATTCTTTGCCCAAAGCCTTTCCAACTGTAGCTCCAGTCCCTGCCCCAATTATTCCTTGACGATTTTCAGTAAAACTTGCATTTTTATAAGCATCACTTCCCATTTTTTTATCCGGTCTAATTTTGTAAGATTTATAATCCAAATCATATAAAATCGCTTGAGGAACTATGGGAACAATTCCACTTGGAACTTCAAATCCTCTTCCATCTTTTTCTAATTCTTCAACAACTCCAACTGATCCTGCAAGGCCATAAGAAGAACCCCCAGATAAAACTATAGCTGAAACTTCACTTACAGTATTTACAGGATTTAAAAGATCGGTTTCACGTGTTCCTGGCCCTCCTCCTCTTACATCAACACTTGCAGTATTTCCTTTTGGAGGAATTAAAACCGTAAGACCAGTTCCTGCATCAAAATTTTGAGCATGACCTACTTTTATTCCTTCAATATCTGTTATGTAGCCCTTATACATTTTTTCTCCTTATTAAAATTTTAAAAAATATAAATCCTACTTCCTATATCTATCCATCATTTCTCCAAAAACTTCTGCTGATGATGGTGCTGTGTAGGAAATTGCATTTGCTCCTGCATCAATTGTTTTTTTAATTGATTCAGCTTTACTACCGCCAGTTGCTATAATTGGAAATTTATCTCCAATTAATTTTCTAATTTCAGCGACAAGCTCTGGAGTTTTTGGTCCACCAGATACATTTAAAATTTCTGCGCCTGCTTCTATTTTCCCCAAAACATCATCTTTAAATCCAGTTACAGTTGCAATCACTGGTATGTCTACAAATTCTGAGATTGCTTTAATATCTTCATTTGGAATCGGAGAATTTACAACAACACCATAAGCTCCTTCAAGCTCTGCATCAAAAGCAATATATTTTGATCTTGCTCCTTGAGTTGTACCTCCACCAACACCAATAAAACATGGAACTGATGCAGTTGAAATTATTGATTGGGCAATTGTATTTTGTGGAGTGTAGGGATAAACTGCCATGATAGAATCTGCATTTGTATTTCTAATTATTGCAAGATCTGTTGTAAAAAGTAAAGATTTTATTCTTTTTTCGTAAATTTTTATCCCACTTGCCCTATAGATTTCTTCTGGTACTGTGATAAAAGATTTTCTTAGTTTTGAATGTACTTGTGGTACAAATTTTTTCATTTTTTCTTCCATAATTTCTCCTTTACAACTTATATTTTTTTATTGAACTTGTAAAAACAATAGACTCATAGACTCTCAAATTTATATTTTTAAAGATTTCCCTTTGAGAAATATTTCCAACTAGAAATTTCGATTTTCTTATATCAATAAATTTTGGCAAATCTACTATTATATCTTTTTGACAAAGATTATTTAAAATCACAAGAGCTTTTTTCCCATTGTAAAACATATAGGAAAGAACATCTTTATCCTTTAATTTTATGGGAAAATATCCCCCTCTAATTATATCAAGATAATCATATCTTACCAAAAAAATCTCCCTATAAAAATCAAATATTTCCTTTCTTATCCTAGAGTCAATTTTGTCTAAATAATATAAAGTTTCTTTCCCTTCTTTAATAAAAATATCATTTTGCCTTATTAGTGTAATAATAGCTATAAGTTTTGCTGATATTGTGTAAAAATGTTTAAAATCCAAAAAATTAAGACAAGAAAAATCAAAATCATCATTTAAAGAAAATATATTCGAATTTTTATTTTCATTTAAGATAAATTCTTTCAAATTTTCATTTTCCATATTTTTATAAGATAAATCTACAATTTTACAAATATTTTTATATTCTTTCCCATTTTTTGTATTTACAATTAAAATCAGATTTTTGTAAGATTTTTTCAAATATAAAAGGACTTCCCTAAAATTTATTTTAGAATTTTTACAATTATCAAATAAAAATCCATCAACTCCCTTATCAATCCAGAAATTTAAAATTGCCAAAATATTTTTCGCTTCCATTTGCCCATTCATTTTATTTATATCAATCCTTAAAATTATAGACAAATACATCTCGTGGCACAATAAAATTTCTCCTACAAAATCTCTAGTTTGACCCAAATTTTTATCAACTTGCGAATAATCAAAAAAATTCTTTTTATCCTTTTTAAAAATATCTTCTATTATCAAACAATCAATCCCAAGAATTTTTGCAAGCATAAATCTTTTATCAAGATCATAAATATCCACAAAACCCAAATCTGATTTATCTTTATTCAATTTTTTTGGATAAGTTCTATAAAAAATCTCAGCCATAATTCTCCTTATTTCTATATTATTATATTTACAATGCTAAAATATTCAAAAAGTCTAGTGATCAGTTTAATTGTCATTGGAAATAATTTTTAAAAAAATAAAAAATTCTTAGCTTTTAAAAATTTTAAAATAATTTCAAGCCAAATCTATTTAGATTTTTTTCGAAATAGATTTGACTTTTTTTATTTTGCAACCTATAATATAAATAACTATTTAGATAATTATCAAAATAGATTGAAAGGGAGTGATAACTTGTTTTCTGATACTTTTAAAGCTTTATCTGATCCAGTAAGAATTGAAATTTTAAATTTATTGAGAAAAAAAGGATCTATGAATGCGGGAGAAATTGCTGAAAATTTTGACTTATCTAAGGCAACCATCTCCCACCATTTAAAATTATTAAAAAATGAAGATTTAATTTATGAAACAAAAAAGAAAAATTTTATTTATTACGAGCTAAATACAAGTATTTTTGAGGATATAATGACTTGGTTTGTGAAATTTAAAGGAGTAGAAAATGAAAAATAAAATTAAATTTAAAAAAGAAAGTGTAATCTCAGTTATTATTTCTATCTTGTTGTTTGCCCTTGTAAATTTATTATTTTACAAAAAAATGCCAGAAACTTTGCCTACTCATTGGGGATTCAATAACAAAATTGATGGCTATTCAAGTAAATTTACAACCCTAATAACAACTCCCTTGCTTTTGATTTTTTTAAATATTTTTTCTTGCTTTATGCTTGATAACGATCCAAAAAACAAAGATAAAAATAATTTTGTAATAACAATCGGCAAGGCAACAATTCCTTTGGTTATGCTCATAACTTTTGTAATCAGCGTTTTTTATGGGCTTGGAAAAAAGATCAATGTTATGGTAATTATTTCTATATTCGTAGGTTTTCTTTTAATTTTAATTGGAAATTATTTGCCAAAAACAAAAAGAAATTATACAGTTGGAATAAAACTTCCTTGGACTTTAAATAGTGACGAAAATTGGAATAAAACTCATAGACTAGCAGGATATTTTTTTATACTTGGAGGAATATTTTTCTTATTGACTCCCTTTATAGGAAATGAATATTTGATTTTTTTAACATTTATGATAATAGGAATAATTCCTGCGATCTATTCTTTTTATCTTTATAAAAATGGAGTGTAAAATATAAAAATATAAGTCAAACACAAAAAAAGCATTGAACATAAAAGTCCAATGCTTTTTCTAAACCCTTTATTTTTCTTCTTTGAATTGTTCAAGAAGTATTTTTAATTTTTTAGGAATTGGCAAATCCATAGCAAGAGCATTTTCAAGAATTGAAAGTCCCTCATTTGCAATATAAAAAAATATTATCGAACTTCTTATCATAGGCTCATTTTTTATCAAACTTTTATCGCAAATATTTGCAATTCCTACTATTATAAAAATCATAATCTTTTTTAAAATCCCTTTAAAGCCTATTTTTGATGATAATTTTTTCTCAAATCCCGCCCTTATAATTCCAGAAATATAATCGCAAATTACAAAAGCTGTAAGAGAATAAATGAAAATATCCAAATCTCCAAGAAAAAATCCTATTAATGAGCCAAAAATAGTAAAAAAGATTTTTACTAAGTCCTTAAATTTGTCCATACTTTCTCCTTTAAAAATTTTTTCCATAAAAAAATCACCTCCTACTTATAAATAAGTAAAAAGGTGATATTATCCCAAAATATTTAATTTTCAAAAGATTTAAGCTCAATATCTCTTTTGATTTTATTTATTTCCTTAGATTTTTCTTTAGAAAGTTTTTTTATAAGAGTGATAAGTTTTTTTTCAGATTTTTGAATATCCAATTTCTTTTTTCTCATATCAATCCTTAATTTCATATCAGAAAGAGCATTTCTAGGTCTTGAAAATTCACTAAGTTTATAAGGAAGATCTAGAATGCTTGCAAGATTTGGATCAAAAATCAATAAATCAGCATGAAGTTTTAATAAAACATCTTGACTTCTATCAATCGATTTATTAATTACATTATTTTTATTTGATCTTAAAAAATCTCCAACAATATTTCGTCCAACAAGACCAGTAATAGAATAATCAGACGCCTTTCCCACTCTTATACTTGCTCTTTGCAAAACTCCAAGGGCCTCTCTTGCCTCATCAAGCAATTTATTAATTTCTTTTATTCTAGTATTTTCATAATTATAATCTTTCATAAATCTCTCCCCAAATTTTTATCTTATTATATTATACCCAAAAGTGAGCAAAATAACTTTTTGGGTATAGTAATAATAATTAAATATAAAAGGAGATTGTATGGCTTTAATAATTTTATTTAACGCTAATGATATAGAAAAAGAAAAATTAAGAATTTTATGCAAAAAAGAAAATGTAAAATTAAAAATAATTGGCATGGAAGATGTTGAACAAAAAGTAGGCTACCTTGCAGAAATTGATGGTTTTGAAAAAATAGAATCCGAAGGAGAATATATAAAAGAATTTGATTTTACCTTTGCGTTTTTTAAAGATTTTGAAGAAAATGATTTATTTCCATTTATAGATAAAATGAGAGAAAACGGCATTGTGATAGAACACAAAGCAGCAATCACTCCAACAAATATAAAATGGACACTTAGATATTTACTAGAAGAAAACGACCAAGAACACAAAACAATGCAAATTGTAGAAGAAATAAATACCTACTTAGAAAAAGCAAGCAAAATAAAAGAAGAAAGTGGCAAAGAAAATCCAGAAATAGCAAAATCAGTAAAAGAATTAAACCACTACTTCCAAACAGCTGGCGAAAATTTCGATATAAAAATCGCAAAAGAATTTAGAGATAAAATTAAAAATTTGGTAGAAAATTTATAGGTAAAACTCTTACATTAATTTGTAAGAGTTTTTAATTTTAAAAATTCAATTATTTTTATAAAAATCAAAAAATCTTTGCTGCACTCTAAAAGTGAAATATTAAAATATTTATAAATTTATTTGACAAAGTGTAAAAAGCATGGTATTATTTTATCAATACGAAGAAGAGTTTAGTAAATTAAAAAATATTAATCGCAGAGAGGTTTCGTTTGCTGAAAGGAACTATGATATTTTTAATTGAATAGAGGCTTGGAGTTGGAAGTATAATACATAAGCTTCCCGTTGACTGCGTTTTAGTCTTACTAATGAGGCAAAATTTATTTTGCGAATTAGGGTGGCAACACGTTTATATCGTCCCTTTATCGGGGCGTTTTTTTTATAGAAAAATATTAAATTTTTTTTAAAAAATTCAACTGACTACAGATTACATAAATAAATATAAACTGTTATAAAACGCTTAATTTACCTAAAATATATATAAATAAAAAATAAAACTACCTGTTTTTTGCTGGTAGTTTTATTTTTTCAATTTTTATTTTCTTTTTCTTAATAAAGCATACAATAATCCACTTAGTGAGCTTGTTAGAATTATGGATATTTTATTTCCTACTCCTGTTTTTGGATTATTTGATGATGGACTTTCAATTTTTGTTTTGCTTTGATTATCCTTTGTTTTTATTTTTTGTTTAGGTCTTTGTGCTTTTTCTTTGGCTTCTTTTAATTCTTGCCAATAAGCTTTTAAATTAATATTCTCCTTTAAATAAATTTCAGAATTTGGATAATAAATTTTATCTCCATCTTTCCAATACAAAAATTTAAATCCTTTTTTCATTGGTTTTGGTAGTTTATATTTTGTATTTCTTTGTCCTTTTATTGATACATTTCCCAAAACTCCATTTAAATCTCCTCCATCAAGATCAAGATTTATATTTACAGACATAAATCTTTCCAAATCTTTTTGAGCAAAATTGAAATCTGCAAGAGCCATAGCGTATCTTTTTTTAGCTTCGTCAAATTCATCTTTTAATTTATTTGTTTTTTCTTTTTGTCTATCAAGATTTTCTTTTGCCTTATCCAAAGCAATTTGAGCATTTTCTTTTGCCTTTACCTTTTTATTTATTTCTTCTATATTTTCATAACTTTGTGGATTATTTACATCTATATTTTGAGCAATTTCAAAATCAGCCTCAGCATTTGCTAAATTTTCATTTTTCAATTTTAAATTATTTTCGGCATCTTCTTTTGATTTTTTTAAATCTTCAAAAACTTTTTTCATAGCTTTTACTTTTCTATTTGCCTTAGCTAGATTTTCTTTTGCCTTAGAATAACTTTCAAATTCTTGATTTTTTTGTTCTAATAATTCATTTGCTAATTTTAATTCTTCGCTAGCCTCTGCAAGAGCCTTTGCCGCTTCATCTTTTTTATTTTTTAAATCACTTATATTTTTATTTGTATTTTCTATATTTTGATTTAGCTTATTAGTTTCTTCATTTAATTTATTTATTTCTTCATTTTTAGAATTTTCTTCTGATTTTTTGTCTTCTAATTCTTTTTCTTTAGCTTTCAAACTATTTTCTAAAGTTTTTCTTTTCTCATTTAAGCTTAAAATTTGATTTTGAAGATTAATTTTTTCTTCTTCTGCTTTTGTTTTTGCATCTTCTAGTGTTTTTATTTCATTATTTTTATCTTCAAGTTCTTTATTTGTACTAGCTAAATCATTTTCTAGTTTTGTTAATCTTTCTCCGTATTCCTTATTAGAAGCTATGTGATTTGCAATTTTAGTATCAAGTTCATTTATTTCAGCTGTTAAACTATTTATTTCACTTTCTAAGACTTTCTTTTCTTCTTCTAATTTTTGAATTTCCTTTTTATTTTCTTCAAGTTTATTAATTTTTTCTTGATTTTCTTTTTCCTTGTTTGCTATATCTTGCTTTATAGCTTGTAGGTCTTCCTTTTCTTTTTCAATCTCAGAATTTTTAGCTGCAATTTGTTTTTCTAAAGCATCAATTTCTTTTTTTAGATCTTCAATTTTTGCCAAATCTTCTTTGCTAGGAGTTTTTATTCCATTCATTAAATTTTGAAGATTTGTGCAATAATCATCAAAAAGTTTTTCGTATTCTTCTATAGAATGAGCTTCATTATCTTTAGTATAATTTAATTGAAGAGATTGAACGAATCCAAACATTCCAGGTCTTATAGCGTATCCAGATGTATAAGAGTCTCCAAATTTGAATTGCCCCCACATCAAATCATCTACTAGATTTGTGTAGTGTCCTACTTGTTGAAAATCTTTTGATATTCCTGTATCCTTAAATATTTCGTCGCTGTGTAAAGCTATATAGTATCCCATCTCTTCTCTACTTTTACAGCCTTTTGTCCTCAAATAATCAAATAAAATTTTTTCTTGATCCCACCAGCCTTCAATTGCTTCTTTTCCTTTGTCAGATCCACCCCAGTGTAAATTTTCAAAAGGTGGTTGATGAATTCCTGCGTGTTCGATTTTATTAGCTGAATAATTCGCATTTGCTTGGGCAACTGCCATATCAAAATCGCTGATTTGTAGAACACTTAATTTTC
Organism: Anaerococcus sp. HMSC065G05; assembly: GCF_001812365.1. NCBI lineage: Bacteria > Bacillati > Bacillota > Tissierellia > Tissierellales > Peptoniphilaceae > Anaerococcus > Anaerococcus sp. HMSC065G05. The sequence goes on along the minus strand of NZ_KV808696.1, from coordinate 76,036 downwards.
TTCCATCAATTCCACCATCTTTTTGTCTTTTTTCATTAACAACTTTTAAAGCCTCAATAGCTTTTTTCATATTTTCAAGACTTCTAGAATCATCAGATGACATATTTCTATTTGCATCCAAATACTCTTGACCAATTTCTTTAGCCCTATCATTGTTTGGAAGTTTTGTAAATACATCAAGAGCTTTTTGTGATTTGTTTTGTTCAAAAAATCCTACAGAGCCTTTAGCCCATTTCTCTTTTGCTTTTTGTTTTTCTTCTTCGCTTACAGTCTTCAAAGATTCTTCTAATCTTTTCAATTCTTCTTTTTTGCTTTTAAGATTTGTTTCAAGCTCTGTTTTTTCAGCAGTTTTTCCCTTAATAGAATTTTCTTTTTCAGTTTTTGCCGTATTAAGATTTTTTATTTTTTCCTTTTCTTTATCTATAGTTTTTTGTAAATTTTCATTTTCTTTGGAAAGATTTTCTATCTTGGTATTATCTGCATTCAGCTTATTTTCTTTTTCAGTTTTGCTTTCTTCTTTTTCTGTTTTTTGCTTATTTAAATCATCAAGTTTTTTGCTAAATTCTTCATTTTCTTTTTTTAGATTTTGAATATCTTCTTGAAGTTTTGATATTTTATCTTCAATAGATTTTTTTTCTGATTTTGATGTTTTAAGATTTTCTTTAATTTCTTTAAGTTCTTGTTCTTTTTCTCCTAACTTATTTTGTAAATCTTTGTAGCTTTGGCTATCTTCGCTTACTTCTCCAATGGACTTTTTTATCTCATCTATTTCATTTGATATTTTCTTTTCTTCATCTTTTATCTTAGCTAATTGTTCATTTGCTGTATTAAGGTCATTTTTCAAATTTTCTTGGTCTTTATTTAGTGAAGCTAATTTTTCTTCTTCTTGTTTTAGGCTTTCACTTTTTTCTTCCAAATCTTTTTGAGCTTGGCTTTCTTTTTCTTCTGCTTCTTTTTTCTTATTTTCGGCATCTTTTAAACTTTCTTCAGCATTTGGATTTTTTTCTTTTTCTTTTTCAAAGTCAGCACTAGCCTTCTTTTCTTCTTCATCTGCCTTATCAAGCTCTTCCTTTGCCTTATTTGTTTTTTCTTCTTTTTCTTTTAAATCTTTTTCGGCACTTTCTTTTTCATTTTTTGCATTTTCTAAGTCTTTTTCTTTTTGGGATTTATAATCTTCTACTGTTGAATCCAAATCTTCTTTTGCTTTTTTATTTTCTTCTTCCAAATTTTTATTTTCTTTTTCAAGATTTTTTTCTTCTTCTTTGGAATTTTCATAATCTTTTTGGCTTTGTTCTAGATTTTTTTCTTCTTTGTCAAGATTATCTTTTGCCTTATCGTAATTTTCTTTTGCTTGTTCGTAAGTTTTTGCCTTTGTGTCTTTTTCTCCAGAAGGATTTTCAATTGTAGAATCTTTATAAACGCTTTCATCAGCTATAGCCTTATTTGCTCCATTAATTATAAATGTGCTTGAAAGAGCCATTATCAAAGCTATTTTTTGTATATTTTTCTTTTTCATTTTACTTGCGAAAAAATCGCAGACCTCCTTTTAAAATATTTTAATTTCTTTTATTATTATATCAGATTACAGCAATAAAATAAATTATTTTGTATAAAAATAAACTTTTTACAATAAATTTTTCAACAAGTCCTTGTCCAAAATATAAATTTCTCTCCCCTTTATTTTTATTATATTTTCATCTGCCATATTTGATAATTCTCTCGAAAGGGATGGTCGTGTTGTTGCTAGAAAATCTGCTAGTTCTTCTCTCGTTTGATCTAAAATAATTTTGCCATCATTTTCTTCTATCAATAAATAATTTCCTATTTTTTGTCTTAGGGTAAATTGGTTGGTTATTTGATTTTTTTGACTTAAAATAAGACATTTTTTGCTAATTAAATCTATATAATTTATCAAAAATGATTTTGGCATAGTTTCATTAATTAATTTTCTAAATTCTTTTATCACTATTAATTTTGATTTTTTTTGAACATAGGCTGAAAAATCGTAAGGCTCTTTTAGGTAAGCATAAACTTCCCCAAAAATTGCTTTTTGATTGAATGTTTGAATTATGGATCTTTTGCCATTTGCATCAAATTTTGCGACTAGAATTGAACCTTCTATTAAAAAATATAAATCTTCTTTTATTTCGCCTTGATTAAAAATATATGAATCTTTTTCATAAATTTTTTCTTCAATTTTTATTTTTTCTTCTAAAATTTTTAAATCTTTTTCTGATAAATTTTTAAAAATTGGTATTTGTCTTAAATTCATTTTCCACCTCTACTAAAATTATATCTTTTATTAAATTTTTTCAAATTAAAAAGCGATGAAGTTTTTTCTCCATCGCTTTTTGCTTATAAAAATTTATTTCTTTTTGTATTAAAATCTAAATTTGATTCAAAAATTTCATCAATTTTTATATTATTTTCTTTTGCCAATGGTTCAATTTTTTCTAAATCTTCCTTATTATATACATAAACTGATACTCCACAAGCATGGCTAGCCTGTCTTGGCGTTGGCGCAAGGGTTGCTTTTATTTTTTCTTTTCTTAAAATTTCTAAAAGCTCTGTCGCAATCATTGCATTTTCTACTAAAATAAAATATTTCATTAGTCAAGCATTTCTATAAATGCACCAATTCTTGTTTTTAATTGTTCTGCATCTTCGTCTGTGTAGTCTGTTTCTATTCCAATGCAAGGAATATTTTCTTCTTTTAATCTTTTTTCTACAAAATATCCTTCTGTATCGTAAATATTACAGAATTTAAGGTTGATGTCGATTACTCCATCGGCATTGTATTCGTGATATAGTCTAATTATATCATCAATTCTTGATGTGTTTGGTGTAAAGCAAGCGCAATTTATACTTCCTAAATATCTTTGTGCAAGATTTTTAACTTCTGTATCCAAATCGCCCTTTGTTTCGTCTACTGGATTTTCTATATATCTAATTCCTGTACACAATTCTTCGCCAACAACTGCTCCACCGTTTGTTTCAATTATTTGGTGTAATTTCCAGTTCGGAATTGAAAGTGGTGTTCCTGTAAGAAGGATTCTTTTTGTTCCTTTTTTAAATACAGATACATTTTCTTTAACTCTTTTGTCAAGTTCATCGCAAAGTTCATTTACTTTTTGTGTAAATCTTACTGGATCATCGAAAAATGAAATTTGTGTAATTAAAAGTGTATCTCTTCCTGAAATTGGAACATTATCTAATTTTCTAAAATCGTATAGTCTTTGCATTGCACGTCTTTTGTTATTTATCATTACAATTGCATCGTGTAAGCTTTCTGCTGTTACTTTATTTCCTGTTAATTCTTCTAATTTATCAATATATAATTTGATTTCTTTTTCCCATTTTTGGAAATCTTCATCTCTTTTCATTTGTGGAATATCCATTATATACATTGGGGCATCTTCTGCCAAAATTTCCCAAGCTTTTTTCTTGCCATCGCAAGTTGTTTCTCCAACAAATAAATCTGCTATTCTAAAAAATGGACAAGTTCTATCAAATCTTGCACCAAGTGATGCTTTTATCAAAGGACAAGTTGCTGTTGGCAATTTTTTCTCGCCACCTGGAACCCAAAATTGTGAGCCTGAGCAAAGTCCTGTAGAAATTCCATTTGCTGCCCAAACAACTTCTTCTGGAACATGGATACAAAAACTTCCTATAACTTTTTGTCCATTTTTTTGAGCCTCAATCAATTCAGCAGGTCTTACTCCGTGAATATCTGCTGTAACTGCATTAAAATAATCCATTTTTTCTGGTCTGTTTTCTTGTGATAAAAAAACATCCCCAAAAGCTTGTGGTAAAACTTCACACAATAAATCGTGCTTATCAAGATCCATACTCAAATCGTCCCACATTTTATGATTTTTATCCATTTTATATCTCCTCATAAGTTAAAATTTTATCTGCCTCATAGATACAATTTTTGAAAGTAAAATCTGGTTTTTTTGATTTACTTATTTTATAATTTTCGTAAACTTTTTTGTCGATAATATCGCTTATAGCAAATGGACAAGTTGCTTTTATAATTTTTCTTTTTATGTTTTTCTTTTTATATTTGGATTTTATCTCTAATAAAAAAGAAATCCTATCATCTAAGTTTTTAATAAATCTTATGTAAAATTCTAATTTATAAAGCAAAGTCCCACTAATATCACTTTCTTGTAAATCTTTTAATATCTGATTAATTTTTTCGATTTTTCCAAGACTTTCAAAATATATTTTTTCATCAAAATTTCTATCTTCCAAATTTTCAAGAAAATTTTTTAAATCTTTCTCATAAACAATTTTTTTGTCAGTATTTTTTTCCAAATACTCATTAAATTTCTTGCAATAATCATCAAGAACAAAAAATTTTGAAGAATATATCAAGGGGCATTTTTTAGTTTTTAGATAGGCAATTGTAGAATTAATTGGATCACATACATTTTCTAATTTGTAGTAATCAAATATATAGCTATCAAGTCCAATAATTGGGTAAACAATAAAACCATAAGAGATCAAGAGAGCATCAAACTTATCTGAAAAAACTCCAACTACATTGTCATTTTCCATTTTTGCACAAATTGCATCCACATAGGCTTCTCTTCTCAAATCTTCTAGTTTTATCTTCATAAAATAGCAGCTCCAATCGCTCCTGCAAATCTGCCATCGGGATGACTTTTAACACTACTGTTAAGTTTTTCTTCCAAAGCTTTCATTATGTATTCATTATTTGAAAAACCACCAGTAAGAAAATATCCATCAGTATCAGATTTTTTTTGAGCAAGCTTTGAAACTTTTGACACAATAGAATTTATAACTCCGCTTGCAATATCTTCTCTTTTTGTTCCTTTTCCCATCAAAGAAACAACCTCAGATTCTGCAAAAACCGTGCAAGTTGAAGAAAGTTCTATGTCCTTGCCTTTTTTTGCCATTTGAAAAAATTCTTTCAAATCAAGACCAAGCCTGTTTGCCATAACTTCCAAAAATTTCCCAGTTCCAGCCGAACACTTATCATTCATCAAAAAATCTACAACCCTATCTTCATTTTGGACAATTATTTTTGTATCTTGTCCGCCAATGTCGATTATAGTTCTATCTTTTGAGCCCAAAAAATGTGCGCCCTTGCCGTGGGCAGTAATTTCTGTAATAATTTTATCAGCAAAATCTACGGCAATTCTACCATAACCTGTAGCTGTGATATGACTTTCTTTTCTATCATATCCCAAATCTTCTAGCTTTTTGATTATTTTTCTGCCAGTTTCTTTGCTATTCCATCCGCTGCTTATAACTTCTTTATAAAGTATTTCATTTTTTTCATTATTTAGGACAACATACTTACTAGCAGTTGATCCAATATCTATACCAATATAATACATATTACCTCTCTACATTTATGATAACATACAAGAAAACTTTTTCCAAATTTGATTTAAAAAATTTTCCAAAATATTTAATTAAATTTTAATTTCAAAATAAAAAATTCCCCAAAAAAATTTTTAAATTTTGGGGAAATATTTTTAAACGTATATAAATTTATTTTTTCTTTTTATGCAGTAATTATTTCCAAATCTTTTTCTACACTTGTAATTGGTGAAATATTGAAATTTTCAACCAAGAAATTTACTACAGTTTCTGATAAGAAAGCTGGAAGTGTTGGTCCAAGATGGATATTTTTTACTCCTAGACTTAATAAAGCTAATAAAACTATTACTGCTTTTTGTTCGTACCAAGCTATATTAAATTCTAATGGCAAATCATTTACTGATTCAAGTCCAAAGGCATCTTGTAATAACAAAGCAGTTTTTACCAAAGAATATGAATCGTTACATTGACCAGCATCTAAAACTCTTGGAATTCCATTTATATCTCCAAGATTTAATTTGTTGTATCTGTATTTTGCACAGCCCGCTGTCAAAATAACATAATCTTTTGGCAATTTTTCAGCAAATTCTGTGTAATATGATCTGCCCTTGTGTCTTCCATCACAGCCTGCCATTACAACAAATTTTTTAATATTTCCAGCCTTAATTTCTTTTACTACATCGCCAGCAAGTGCTTCAACTTGGTTGTGAGCAAAGCCTCCAACAATTTTTGTATTTTCTAAATTTTCTGGAGCCTTGCAAGATTTTGCCATCTCAATAATTTGAGAGAAATCTTTTTTGCCATTTTCATCAGCTTTTATGTGTTTTGCACCAGGATATCCTGCATTTCCTGTTGTAAATAACCTATCAAGATAGTCATTATCTTTTTTAAGTGGAACTATACAGTTTGTTGTCATCAAAATTGGTCCATTGAATTTTTGAAATTCTTCATTTTGACTCCACCAAGAATTTCCATAATTGCCGTGGAAGTGGTCATATTTTTTGAATTTTGGATAATAATTTGCTGGAAGCATTTCTGAGTGAGTATAAATATCTACACCAGAATCTTTGCTTTGCTCAAGTAACATTTCCATATCGTTAAGGTCGTGACCTGAAATTAAAATCGCAGGATTATCTCCAGCAGAAAAGTCAACTTCTGTAATTTCTGGATTTCCAAATTTTTCTGTGTTTGCCTTATCCAAAAGCTCCATTGCCATAAGACCATGTTTCCCAGTTTCCATTGTTAAATTTATTAAATCATTAATATCTTTATCATCTTTTAAAGTTTTTTCCAAAGTTTGGGCGATAAATTTATCAACTTCTTCATTTCTGAAACCTAAAACATTTGCGTGATGATTATAAGCTGCCATTCCTTTTAAGCCATAAGTTACAAGTTCAACCAAAGACCTTTCATCTTCATTTATTATATTTAAAACTCCAACTTCAATAGCTTTTCTTTTTAGCTCATCCCTATCATCACTTGTATATTTTGCTGCATCAGATAAATTTTCAATTTTATTTTCTTTTATTAATTTATCCTTAGCCTTTATAGTTTCTTCTACCTTTCTTAAAATATCTTCCTCATCAAAATTTGCATTTGTGATTGTAACAAACATATTATTTGAAATTAAATCATAATATTTAGAATCAACTTCTCCAATTTTATTTACAACCTCACTAAGTCCTTTTGTAACATAAATTAATAAATCTTGGCTGTTGGCAGTATTTTCATTTTTCCCACAAACACCAACTTTCGTACAACCCTTGTTGCCAGCCGTTTCTTGACATTGAAAACAAAACATAATAAAATCCTTTCTTTTTTTTATCTTTCTTACATTCTTATAATACAAAATAAAAAATATTTAATCGGTAACTTATGTTACAAGAAGAAAATTTTTTAAATCAAATCTCATTTTAAAACAAAATTTATTTTTTGAATAAATTGCTATCTCTATTATAATTAGACTATGAAAAGAAAAGGAGTGATTATGAAAAAAATTATTGCAGTTGATATAGATGGTACTTTGTTAAATTCGAAAAGACAGATTACTGAAAAAACTAAAAATGCTTTGATTAAGGCGCAAGAGCTTGGTCATATTGTTGTTATTGCATCTGGGCGTGATCCTCTTGGGGTTTATCCTTTTGCGGATATTTTGGAATTTGAAAAATATGGTGGGCTTATTTCTAATTTTAATGGTGGAAGAATTACTAATTATAAAACAAAGGATGTGATTATTAATCATCCTATGGATTTTGACCTTGCAAAAGAAATTTTGCAATTTAGCGAAAAAAATCTTTTTATGCACTATATTATTTACACTGAGGATAAAATTATTACAAGTTCTTCTAAAACTTACAAGCTTGAGGAAATTTGTCAAAAGGCCTTTACTCATTATGAAGTAATTGATGATTTGGCTTATAGTTTGGATTTTGCTCCTAATAAAATTTTATTTTCTCAAGATCCTAATTTGATTGATGATGATGCAAAAAAATTAATGGATAAATTTTCTGATAAAACTACTCAGGTAAAATCTACTCCTTATTTTTATGAAATTATGCCAAAGGGAATTGGCAAGGGAGAAAGTCTTGTTGAAATCGCTAAATATTTTGATATGGATATGAAAGATGTGATTGCTTTTGGCGATGAGGAGAACGATCAAACCATGATTGAGATGGCAGGTATTGGTGTGGTTATGGAAAATGGCGCTAATTTTATGAAAGAAAAAGCTGATTTTATTACAAAATCAAATGATGATGATGGAATTGCTTACTATTTGGAAAAATTTGTTTTTAATGAAAAATAATTAAAATTTTTGATTTTTTATTTGATTTGGGTATATTTTAATTGAGATATTTCGAAATATATAAGGAGGAAATATGATAATAGGAATACCAAAAGAGATTAAGGACCAAGAATCTAGAGTTGCAACTGTGCCTGGCGCTGTTGCGGAATTAGTTAAAGCTGGTCATGAAGTTTTAATTGAAAATAATGCTGGTTTAAATTCTGGTATTACAAATAAAGATTATGAAGATGTTGGCGCAAAAATTGTCGATTCAGCAAAAGACGTTTGGGAAAAATCTGATATTGTCTACAAGGTAAAAGAGCCTTTAAAAGAAGAATATAAATATTTAAGAGAAGGTTTGATTTTATATACTTATCTCCACCTTGCAAGTAATGAAGAATTAACAAAAGAATTAGTCGATAAAAAAGTTACAGGCATAGCTTATGAAACTTTAAAACTTGATAACAAATTACCACTTCTAGCTCCTATGAGTGAAATTGCTGGAAGAATGGCTGTTCAAGAAGGTGCAAGATATTTAACAAAGCCTGAAGGCGGAAGAGGAATTTTACTTCAAGGAGTTCCAGGAGTAAGACCTGCTCACGTTGTAATTGTTGGAGCTGGTACTGTTGGAGCTGGTGCTGTAAGAATTGCTGTAGGAATGGGTGCAAGAGTTACAGTTTTGGATGTAAATATTGACGCTTTAAGTAGATTACAAGATATTTTCCCAGATAAAATAGAAACACTCTATTCAAATCCTATAAATATTGAAGATTCTGTTAAAGATGCAGATTTAGTAATCTCCACAGTTTTAATTCCAGGAAGACGTGCTCCTCAACTTATAAAAGAAGATATGGTAAAACAAATGAAAGATGGATCAGTAATAGTTGACGTTGCAATCGACCAAGGTGGTTCAACAGATATTACAAAAGGACATCCAACAAGCCACACCGATCCAGTTTTTGTAAAACACGGAGTAATTCATTATGCTGTTGCAAATATTCCAGGAGCAGTTGCTATGACATCAACTTATGCCCTATCAAACGCAACAACAAAATATGTAAAAACAATAGCAAATCTTGGACTAAAAAATGCCTGCGAAAAATCTCCAGAAATAATTTCTGCAGTTAATACTTACGATGGATATGTTACAAACGAAGGAATAGCAGAAGATAACGGCTACGAATATAAAGAATTAAATATAAAATAAAAATCAAATAGGGACTGTTTGAAAATGAAATAATCATTTCAAACAGTCCCTTTCTTATTCACAAAATATAATTTTATTTCACTAAGCACACTAATCAAAATCAAAAAAACAATTTGGATTCCAACTAAAATCAAAACAATTTTATCATTCAAATCATATTTGTAAAAAACAAACAAGGTCATAGCCATACTAATTATCCCAAAAATCAAAGACAATTTGCTAGCATAAAGATTTCCAATTTTCCAATTTTTTTCATTTTTCATAGAAAGCCTAGTCCTAAAACCAGACCACCTCGAAATTTTTTTATAAGCCTTGTTCTTTAAGAAAAAATACATAAAAAAGAAAGAAATAGGAATAATCAAACATACAAAAAATAAAAACATACCAACCTCCAAGTTTTATCATTTTACTTATACCCAAACTTTTAAAATATTCTTAAATATCTCTAATTTTTACTTAAAATTTAAAAATAATTTATTAGTTCTTAATAAATTATTTTTTCACGTGATTTTTATTTGATAATCCCATATAATCAAAAAAATTGCCCTCTTTACTGATTTTAGTCAGTTAAGAGGGTTCCTTTTAAAATTTTTTCTTTATTATTTTTCCCAAATATTATCTGGGTATAATCCTTGGTCGAACATTTTTTGGAAGGATTTTTGTGCTGGGACTAGGTCCTCTTTGTAAGTTATTCCTATCCACTTATCATTTGTTGGAAGAATTGTTACATCTGCTTTATTTTCTTTTATTAGCTCTCCTATCATTTCTGGAAGAACGTATTCGCATGAATCTAAATTTTCTTTATTTTTTTCTAGATATTTTATAAAATAATCTTCGCTCATATCAATAAATTCTGGGAATGATGCCCAAAGGTTCATTGATACTGTTGTTTCTAGATTAAGTATATCACTATCTAAATTCTCTTTACTTGATATTTTTCCATCTTTTTCTAATTTTATTTCGTGAGTTTCTATTATGTCTACTAATTTATTTTCTTCGTTTCCTATAGATACTCCTCTTGTAACGGCTCCCTTGTCTGATAGGGTGTTTTTTAATTTATATCCTGCCATAGCTATTTGTAGCTTGTCGTCGATTTTTTTATCGCTTGTTACAAGAAATTCGTGTAGGGAATTAAACACGCCTTTTCCATAATAATCGTCTGCGTTTATTATTAAAAATGGTTCTTTTACTATATTTTTTGTAGATAGTAAAGCATCAACTGTTCCCCATGGTTTTTTTCTGTCTTTTGGACTTTCAAATCCTTTTGGCAAATCCATATCTTGGTAAGCATATTCTACTTCTACTATTTTTTCAATTCTATTTCCAATTATTTCTTTAAAGTCTTCTTCTATATCTTTTCTAATTATAAAAACAACCTTATTAAATCCAGCTTTTATTGCATCATAAATTGAATAATCAATTATTGTGTAACCATTATCATCCATTTTTGCAAGCTGTTTTATTCCTTGTCCATATCTTGAGCCAATTCCTGCAGCAAGAACTACTAGTGTTGTATTCATTATTACTCCTTTTCTTCATAACCGTTAGGATTTTGTGATTGCCATCTCCATGAATCCTCGCACATCTCATCAATGCCTTTTTCTGCTTTCCATCCTAATACTTCATAAGCTTTGCTCGCATCTGCAAAACATTTTGCTATATCGCCTTCTCGTCTTTCTACAATTTTATAGGAAATTTTCTTGCCACAAGCTTTTTCAAATGCTTTTAAAACTTCAAGGACAGAATATCCATTGCCTGTTGCAAGATTTATAATTGAAACTCCTTCTAGCTTATCAATTTTATCTACAGAAAGCACATGGCCTTTTGCAAGATCTACTACATGAATGTAATCTCTAACTCCCGTTCCATCAACTGTATCATAATCATCTCCAAAAACTCTCAAATAGTCAAGTTTTCCTACAGCAACTTGGGCGATGTATGGCAAAAGATTGTTTGGAATTCCTTGTGGATCTTCTCCAATTTTTCCTGATTCGTGCGCTCCTATCGGATTAAAATATCTCAAAAGAACAACTTTCCATTCGGGATCTGATTTTTGTAAATCTGTCATAATTTGTTCCATCATGGATTTTGTCCAACCATACGGATTTGTGCAAATTCCTTTTGGAAAATCTTCAGTAATTGGAACTTTTTCTGGATCTCCATAAACTGTTGCTGATGATGAAAAAATTATATTTTTGCAAGAATATTTTCTCATAATCTTTAATAAGGATAAGGTTCCGCTTATATTGTTATGATAATATTCTAGAGGTTTTTTCACTGATTCTCCTACAGCTTTCAAAGCTGCGCAGTGGATTACTACATCTATATTTTCTTTTTCAAAAACTTCGCTTAATTTTTTTTCATCAAGTATATCAGCTTCATAAAAAATTATATTTTTGCCAGTAATTTCCTCTACTCTTTTTACAGAAATTTTTGATGAGTTTGTTAAATTATCATATACTATAACCTTGTAATTTTTATTTAATAATTCAACTGCTACATGGCTTCCAATATAACCTGCTCCACCGGTTATCAATACATTTTTCATTTAAAATCTCCTTATAGAAGAATATTTTTTTGACTTTCTTTATCAAAGAAATGCATTTTTTCTTCGTCTAGGTATATTTTTATTTCCTTATTCTTTTCCAGTAAATTTTCAACGCTCAAAGCGCAAGTGATTTTTTCTTCTTTGCACTTAATGTATGCATATTGTTGAGCTCCTAATAATTCTACAAAATCAACTTGTCCTATTAATGTTGAATTAGTTTTTCTAAATCCATCATATATATGCTCAGGTCTTATTCCACAAACAATATCTTTTGATAAATATCCTAAATCTTGAAGTTTTAATGCTTTTTCTTGACTAATATGGAATTTTACATTTTCATTTTCCATATAATAATCGTCATCTTCTTTTATTATTTTACCACTTATTAAATTCATTTGTGGAGAACCAATGAAAGTTGCTACAAATAGATTTTCTGGTTTTGAATAAACGTTTATAGGAGTATCTACTTGTTGGATAACTCCGTTATTCATAATAACAATTCTATCTGCCATAGTCATTGCTTCTGTTTGATCGTGGGTTACATATATAAATGTTGTTGCAAGTTGCTCGTGAAGTTTTGATATTTCTGCTCTAGTTTGCACTCTAAGTTTTGCATCCAAGTTACTAAGAGGCTCGTCCATCAAAAATACTTGAGGATTTCTCACAATCGCACGACCTAAGGCAACTCTTTGTCTTTGACCACCAGAAAGAGCTGCAGGCTTTCTATCAAGATATTGTTCTAGTCCCAAAACTTCTGCTGCTGCTTTTACTTTTTTATTTATATCTTCTTTTGGAACTTTTGCAATTTTTAAAGCGTAGCTCATATTATCTTTTACAGTCATTTGTGGATATAAAGCATAATTTTGAAATACCATTGCTATATCTCTATCTTTTGGTTCAATATCATTTACTAACCTATCTCCAATATATAGCTTTCCTTTTGATATTTCTTCAAGTCCTGCAACCATTCTAAGAGTTGTAGATTTTCCACAACCAGATGGCCCAACAAAAACAATAAACTCTTCATCTTTTATTTCTAAATTAAAGTCATTTACAGCAGTAAATTTATTATCATATATTTTATAAATATGCTCGAATTTTAATCCAGCCATATCAAACCTCCTTAAACATGTCTTCTATTATATAAAAACAAAACTAAAAGCATAAGCGCTAGTGAAACAAATTGAATTAAAAGTGGACCATAGCCTGCTTTTCTATGTCCTACAAATTGCAAAATAACTCCAAGAACAAATATTATAAAAAGTACAATATTATTTAATTTTTCTTTTTTGTAATAATCCATATTTACTCCTCAAACCAGATAATTTCGCCTGCATCAATTTCTATTTCGTGCGCATTTTTATCTCCATCATAAACAATAGATTTTACTTTTTCATTTGAATTGTTTATTACACAATATTTAGAAATTTCAGGATAAGCAGTTACTTCTAGCCTAATGTCTTTAGCAAAATATTTTTCTAAAATATCTTCCTTATGAGAAACATAGTGAATAGCTCTTTTTAACAATCTTGTATTTTCTAAACTATAGGAAAGGCCCATAGCATAAAAACTTCTTCCTTTTCCATAATCATTTGCTGCCATATAGACTTCATTATTTTCATATTTTAAAATTTGAGTCTTTTCATTTATTGCATAAACATTTGGTTTTTCTTCCCCATATTTATATTCTTTTAAATCTTTAGTTATAAAATGACCTTTAGTTTCTTGTGTAAAATATCTATCAAATCCTTGTGAAAATCCTTTTTCAACATCAACTCCCAATACATCTGCAAGTTGGAAAAATCTTCCTTGATGTTGGTAAGCACTTGGCTCTCCTATTCCAATAAAACCTCCGCCTTCATAAACAAATTTTCTAATATTTGCAAGAACTTCTGGATCTAAGAAATTTTCTCCACCAGAAAATGCAGTATAAGCATCTCCAGCATTAATTATTACATCAATGTCCTTATCAATTCCTTTTTTTACATCTTCAAAATTAATAAATTTAACATCCATGTCCATACCAGAAAGTGCTTCAATTATTCCACTGTATGAATAAGCTAATTTAAACCATTTTCCATGAGCTACAACATAAGCTCCCCAAGTTCTTATAGAGCCCCAAGAATTTAAAATTGCAACTTTACAAGCCTTATAAGGTTTTGCCTTTGATGAAATATCATAAATTTCTCTAAATTCATCTGCAACTTTTGTTATATAATCAATAAATTTTGGAAATTTGTAAGCAAGAGATAAGTATCCGCCATATCCAATCCTATCAAGAGGATTTCTCAATAAAGCACGTCTTGCCTTTACCCAATTATCTTTTGCTTCAATTGATGGGTCATTTCCTTCATAAAATTCATCTGGGAAAAAGTATGGTAAAAATCTCCCCTCTGTCATAGGAACATCTATATCTGAAATTATTCTTAAAGTTGCTCCATCTCCAACAGAGCCAACAACTCCATCAAGTCCTATATTTTTAAAATATTTTCCATAAGGCTCTGTTCCAATCCAATGATCTCCCAAAAACATTATTGCTTTTTTGCCATATTTATGAACAAGATCAACTAATTTTTTTGCCTTATTAGAAACAAATCTTTGTTGAAAATCAATGTAATCTAAATATTTTTTGCTTGGTATTCTGTAATTACTATTATAAAAACCTTGGTCAACAAAATCTTCACTTGTTAATCTATAACCATATTCTTTTTCAAAGGCAATCATAGCCTCTGGGGAAACGCTGTTTGAATATCCAAACCAATCTACATATTTTTCCTTAGCATCTTCATTAAAGAAAAGTGAAAATTGATAGAAAAAAGTTGTAAATCTTACTACATTTGTTTTTGGATTTTCTTGTAACCATTTTTCTAAATTCTTTTCTACAAATTCACTAGATTTTTCATATCTAACATCAAAAGGAATATGATGAGCAACTTCATCTCCCCAATCATTTGTTATATGATTGTACATTTGAACTGGATCCCAAATTCCATAAGCCAAAAAGTTTACTGTATAAACATGATAAGGAATTGTTTTTACACTAACTATATCTTTTTCTTTATCAATTTCCCAATTTGAAGGATCAACAACTTCGCCTGTGCTTCTATCATAAACTTGCCACCATTTTTTTGGATCATAATCATAATCAGCTATTAATTGTTTTTTGTAATAACCTTTTAGAAAATCAATTTTTGTAATATCGCTTGTTGCTGTTACAAAATCACTTATCAAGAAAAATCTAGATCTTTCAAAAGGAACAGTTTCTGCAAATTCGTTGTGACCACGAGTTGGAAAGAAGTTTGTATATATGTCAACTCCTTCTATATCTTTAATCTCATCTGGAAGATATGTTCCATCAGAATCTCTTATTGCATCTGCTCCAAGCTTTTCAAGCATTTCGCAAGTTTCATCATAAAAATTTGCTTCACTTGGAAGAGTCAATCTTCCTCTTTTTTTATCTATCATCCCTTATCTCCTCCTACCATCATTCCTTCAGTAAGTTGTTTTTGAACTAAAATATAAATTATTAATGTTGGTATCATTACAATTACTAGACCTGCGTAAAGTCTTCCATAATTTGCTGCTCCTCTTGCTGCTTGTTGAAGATTTATTAATCCAACTGGCAAGGTTCTTTTTGATGGATCAGTCATAAGAGTTAGGGCTAAAATATATTCATTCCAAAACATCAAAAAATTAAACAAAATAACTGTAATAACTGCTGGTCTTGCCATAGGTATCATTATATCCATCATAGTTCTATAATAACCAGCCCCATCAATATAAGCTGCCTCTTCATAAGATTTAGAAATTGATGAGAAAAAGTTTGTCAAAAGATAAACTGTAAATGGAACTGCTGTTGACGCATATATTAATGCAAGGACAAATCTATTATTTAATAAAGCTAATGGAATAGATTTTGAAACATCTCTTAACATTAAAAATATTGGTATAACGATGTATGACAAGTTTATAAATAAACCTGCTTTTATATATGAAGTTACGAATCTTCTTCCTTTAAATTGCATTCTTGCCAAAATATATGAAAATGGAAGTGATATAAGCAAAAGCAAAGCCAAAGCAATTGCTGTAACTATCAAAGAATTTAAAAAATAATCTCCCATATTAGCAGCGGCCCACGCATCTTTAAAGTTATTTAAGTAAAAACTCATAGGCAAGGCCCAAGGGTTGCCATAAAATTCTGGATTTGTTTTTATTGATGCCATAAAAACCCAAAAAACTGGGACTAAAATTGATAAGGCAAAAATAACCAAACACAAATAAATAAATATATTAAAAAGTTTTGATTTTTTCTTCATTTTTTTCTCCTAGTATTGCATGATATCTCTTTTTGTCAATCTATGAATTATTGCTGAAAGAATAAAAGAGAATAAGAACACGACAACACCAATAGCAAGTCCATAACCAAAAGATGAATTGGTGTAGGCTTGTTCATATTGATAATTTAATAGGGTAAGACTTGCACCATCAGGTCCTCCGCCTGTCAAAGCTTTTATAATTTGGAAAGCTATATTGATATTTGAAATTACATAAAATGTTAATGTAGTTCTAATTGTTTGCCATGTAAGTGGTAAGGTAATATCAAAAAATTGACGAATTTTTCCAGCTCCATCGAGGTTTGCTGCCTCATATAAATGTTCAGGAATTTGACTCATAGTTGACATATACATTACCATATAATATCCAATTGCTTGCCAAATCATTGCAAAGCCAATTGAATAAACAACATACATCCTATCTCCTAAAAAAGGAACATTGGTATGATTACCATTAAATAATCTCATAAATCCATTTATAAGACCTTGATCCATTCCATAAATTGCTGCAAAAATTGATGCAATAACTGCTATAGAAAGGATGTTTGGTATATAAAATATAATCCTAAAGAAATTTTGGCCTGCTATTTTTTCTCTTGATAAAATTGATGCGAAAATAATTGCCAAAAACATAGTCACGATTGTAACTATTACTATTAAAAATATTGTATTTTGAAAAGACCTAATAAAATTACTATCAGAAAATAATAATTTAAAATTAGCTAGACCAACAAAAGTTTTATTTCCAGATAAGCCCCCCGTTTTAAACAAAGACTCATAAAATACATTTATGGTAGGATAGACCATAAAGATAGTATAAAGTATCAATGAAGGTAATAATCCTAAGGCTATAAATCGTTTTTTATCCTTACTATTTTTCATATTAACTCCTTATAAAAATTTAAGGCGGAATAGACCGCCTTAATTATTTTCAATTACTTTTCAGCTTTTACAGCTTCTGATATTTTTTGTGCTGCAGATACTACATCTTTTTGCCAATCTTTTACAGATTTATCTTTATTTGCTACTGAGTTTATAGCATCAAATAATTCTTTTGACATATCTACACCTTCAACTGCTGGAGCTGCTGCCCATCCACCTAGAGCTGCTTTTACATCATCGCCATAGATTGAATAGAATAATTTTTGATTTTCATCTGTTATCATATTTTCAACATCGTTGATTGGTTGAACTGCTCCACCGTTTTCTATAAATGCTTTTGCTGCTTCGTCTGAGTACAAGTAAGCAAGAAATTCTTTAGCAAGTTCTGGTTCTTTTGCAGTTTGTGTTACAAATATTTGTTCAAACCAAGAATATGCATATCTTTCGCCGTCTTTCATTGAAGGAAGTGGCATAAAGCCCCATTCAAATCCATCAGCAACGCCTTTTGCATCTTTCATTTCTTCAACTACCCAAGTTCCGTTTGGCATAAATAATGCTTCGTTTTTCATAACTTGTAGTTGATTTTGTGTAAATGATTCGTTGTTAGCTTGAGCTACTGTATTTGGATTTAAGTATTCCAAAATTTTTCCTACTGTTTCAAAATATGGTGTAGCTTCATTTTCCCAAGCTTTTGCATCGTAGTTCATCAACTTATCAAATAATTCATTTCCACCAATGTTATAGAACATCGCAAATGAGAATGTGTCAAAATATCCTGTTGTAGGATATGTAAATAATGAAATTTTATCTTTTTTAGCTTCTTCACCAAGTGCTAAGAATTCATCCATTGTTTTTGGAAGTTCATATTTTCCGCCACCGTCTTTAAACATTGCTTTGTTATACCAAAGTCCTGTTGGTGAATAGAATAATGGAGCAAGATATGTTTTGCCATCGCCGTAAGGATTTGTTACAGCGGTATCTGTAAATCCTGGAATTATTTTTTCTCCTACAGTTTTTTCTTCTCCTGGAACTTTTTTGTCCAAAACATCGCTTATATCCATAAGCATTTTTTCTTTAATCATTGTTTCTGTAAGACCTGATTCTTGTCCAATATTATTGTAAATTACGTCAGGAGCATTTCCTGCTTGGATTTCTGGTCTTATTACTTCGTGAATATTTTTTTCAAATTTTGCTTCTACTTTTGCGCCTGTCTTTTTTTCAAAGTTAGCTATAACTTTTTTCCAGCCTTTTGTTCCATATCCGCCGTCAAGACCTGCTAGTGTTAATGTCTTACCTTCGAAAGCCTTTTCAGAATTATCTGAACTTTTTTCAGTTTCTGATGACTTGTTTGACGCTGCATTATTGCTAGTATCGTTTGCTTTATTATTTCCACAAGATGTAAGTGCAAATACTGCTAACAATGCCACCAAAGTTGTTTTCCATTTTTTCATATTTTCCTCCTCGTATATGGTAATTACCTATATTGTTATTATAATTAATAACTTTCAAAAAGTCAAGAATTTTTAGAAACATTTTCAAGGCTTATAACGTGAAAATACTTTCAATTTTTTCTTTTAAAAATACCGTTTTCTAGGAAATAATTTCAAAATTTATTTTTTTATTTTAAATTTGAGTAAAAAAATAGAGTTCAATAAATAAACTAATCTTTTTTTATCAAACTCTTGTGTTTTTTATAAATCATAGAATCCTTTTTCATATTTTTTTAAAGAAGATTTATATAAAAAAATTATAGAAATTATTATTAAGCTTATTACAAATAAAAATCCCAAGTAAATATTTGTAAGATTATAAATTAAATACGCAAAAACTCCTACTATTGTCATTGTTATTCCGCTAATTACATAATAACCTACATTTTGTGATGAGCCTTTTGTAAGATCTCTTTCTTTTTGCCAATGAATGTTAATTGAATTTGCATCCATCAAAAGTCCCAAAAAAGATGAAAGAATACTTTCAAGCGTAAAGCCAAAAAATATCGCTAAGATAACAGGGATATTTATTTTAATTATAAATTTTAATACCATACAAAATGAAATATTTATAATTAAATTTACAAGATTTATTGATAGAGCTCTTCCCAAAATATTTTCTTTTGGGCTTATTGGCAAGGTTAGGGTTTGGTACAAGCTTTCTCCTTCTCTTGAAAGGGAAGAATTTATTGCCAAGTCGTTTGCTGTTATGAAAAATCTAAAGACAAATGCTCCAATAATTATAAATAAATATATTTCTACATTTGAAATATCAAGTTTTTTTATAAAATCAAACATTTCAATTGTCCCAAATCCCCATATACATGTAAAAATTATCATAGATGAAATAATTGGAAACAAATATACTGGACTTTTTATAATAGTTTTAAAGTCTTTTTTAAAAATCGCTATTATAGTTGATGATTTTTTGCTTGATATTTTTATATTTTTCTTGTGAATTTTTCTTTTTTCATTTCCTAATAGAGAATCAAAATATATTTTTGATGCAAGCTTTGCCAAAATATATAAGATTAAAAAAGTGTATATATAAAGAAGAAAAGTATAAATAATAAAATCTATTCCACTTCCTCCTAAACTTTTTCCATAAATTCTTGTATGGAAAAATAAAAGTGACAACTTATCTTTATGGTCAAGAAAAATTTTTGCTACTAACTCAACTATATTTTTATCTCCATCTTTCCTATAAGAATAAAAATATATAAAGCCCAAAAGCAAAAGCAAAAATCCATATCCAATAAATTTCAAACTGGTTTTGTAAAATCTTATGTTTGAATACCTCATAATTACCATTATAAAAATAGAAATTATGGCAACTGATGTTACAAATATTGGAAATGAATTTATTATCATGCCAAAAAATCTAATAAAGGAAAATCCCTTATTAAATAAATAAACCAAAATCATCAAAATATAAAAATAAAATATTTCAAATTTAGATAAAATTATGGCAAGAAATTTTGACAAATAAATTTCTTCATCTTTTATTGGCATAGTCATCAATATATTTGTGTCCTTGCTTTTTGAATAATCAGAAATCAAATCAACCGCCGATAAAATTATTGTAAAAATACTTATGATTAGACTAGCAGATAAAAAATAGGAATATTCATCATTTTTCCTTAAATACGAAAACGCCAACAAGGAAAATGTTGCAAGTCCCATAATAGTATAAAATCCATACATCAAAAGTATGTATAAAATCCTAAGTGTATAATCATTTGGAAGTCCATAAACTTTTGTTCCTGGCAAATATTGGGCGATTTCTTCCTTAAAATTTTTCCTAAAAAGAATTTTTAATCTTTTATTTTTCATCTGTAAGCTCCAAAAATAATTCTTCTAGGGATTTACTTTCATTAAGATTTGCTCTCATTTCTGAAAGCGAACCTACTGCTACAATTTTTCCTTTGGAAATTATAGCAAGTCTATCACAAATATTTTCAGCAACTTCCATAATATGAGTTGAAAAGAAAACCATCTTTCCTTCATCTTTTCTTTCTTTCATTATTTTTTTAAGATTAAAAGAAGATTTTGGATCAAGACCAACCATTGGCTCATCTAAAATCAAAAGATCTGGATCGTGGATAAGGGATGCAATTATGGCAAGTTTTTGCTTCATTCCATGAGAATAAGAAGAAATCAAATCAGCCATAGCCTCTCTTATATCAAAATAATCAAGATAAGTATTGAGCCTTTCATCTCTAGTTTTTTCATCAATCCCATAAATATCTGCCACAAAATTTATATATTCAACTCCTGTAAATTTATCAAATAAATCTGGATTATCGGCAAGATAGGAAAATTTATTTTTGTATGAAATAGGATCATCTTCTAATTTTAATCCATCAATACTGATCTCTCCTTTTGTATTTTTGATAAGACCTACAATTGCCTTTATAGTTGTAGATTTTCCAGCGCCATTTGGCCCCAAAAATCCAAAAATTTCTCCATTTTTCACTTCAAAAGAAATATCATCAACGGCAAGCTTGCCATTATTGTATTTTTTTGTAAAATTTTTAACTTCTAACATAAAATCTCCTTTATCTTAAAGCCTATAAAATATTTACCCAACTTCCAAACAAAAAAATCTCACAGAATTTTCCGTGAGATTTTTAAAAATTTATTTAATTTGCGCCATCAATTTTAACAACCGGCTTTTCGTATTCGCCGTGAACCTTTACAGGGTCAACTGTTAGACGAGCAATGTTAAACGCATGGTCTCCGATTCTTTCTACTGTTGATGCAATATCGACAAAAACTGAGCTTGCAACTGTAGATAATTTTTCGCCTTCGGTAAGTCTTCTATAATGAGATCTTCTTAAATTTTGTTCTAATAAATCCAAGTTTGCCTCATCTTCTCTGAGTGTTTCGTACAAGGCTGAATCTTCAGATTCAAAAACTTCTATGGCATTTACATAGTTATGAATTACAAGCTCATAAATACTATTTAAATCAGCCAAGGCCTCATCGTTATATTTTTCTCCCGCTTCATTTATTTCATCAAAATATTCTCCAAGATTTTGAGCAAGATCTGAAACTCTTTCTACATTTATTTGTACTTGCAAATAATTGTGTATATCAGCCTCAAGCTCGCTAACTAAATTTGATTTTGAAATATCTAAGATATATTTTTGAATTTTTGTATCCATTTCATTTACCAAAGCCTCAGCTTGATTGGCGGTTGATAAATCATTTTTATCTCTTGAATTTAAATATTTTTGAGTTGATTTTATAGTTTCAAGAGCAATTTTACTTTCTTTTATGATGGCAGTTTTTGCTTGGTCAAGAGCAGCTGCTGGGAAAGTATTTATTAGACTTTCTTCGAGTTCAATGTCTGAAACGTCAGAGAAAATTGAATCTTTGCCAGGAATAATTTTGTGAAGTATTGTTGATACTTGCTTAATAATTGGAACAAATAAAATCATACCCACAAAGTTAAATGAAAAATGTCCCAAGGCAATAGTCATCATTGGATTTAAGGAAAATTTATCAGAAACAAAAGAAATAAATCCTTCGTAAGGCACCAATAATACCAAAAATATTGCTGAAATTATAACATTAAACAAAACATGGAATAAGCTTGTTCTTTTTGCAGACAAAGAGCCACCCAAAGATGCAAGAACTCCAGTTATACAAGTTCCAATATTTGCTCCAAATAAAAATCCTAAAGAAAGATTTAAGCCAATAGCTCCAGACGCATACAAAGATTGAACAATACCAATAAAAGCAGATGAAGATTGGATAATAGCAGTAAGAACTGCTCCAACCAAAACAGCAATTATAGGATTTTTGCCAAGATTTGTAACTATATCTTCAAAGCCTGGAATATTTTTAAGCTCAGCAAGGCTATCTCCCATCATTTTTAGACCAATAAATAAAAGTCCAAAACCAATTAAAATTTCTCCAATATATTTGCCCTTTCTCTTTTTTGAAAATAAAAAAACAATAACTCCAATAAGGCAAATAAAATAAGATAAATAATCTAAATTAAAACCAATCAAAACAGCTGTAACAGTTGTACCAATATTAGCACCCAAAATTACACCGATTGCTTGCTCAAGGCTCATCACACCTGCCCTAACAAAAGAAATAGCTATAACTGTAGTTGCTGATGATGATTGAATTAATCCCGTAATAACAATTCCAACTAGAACTCCTTTAATAGGATTTGACGTATACTTTTCTACATATCCCCTAAGTTTTGGTCCAGCAAAATTTGTAAGAGAATCCCCCATCAAATTAATACCGAACAAAAATATTGCAAGTCCCCCTGCAATAAGGTTCCATTGCAAAGACGATAAAGTCGATAATTGCATAATTCCTCCAAATAATTTTTTTAAGATAAAAGATTTTTCAAAAATCTCACCTAGTTATAATATTATCATAAAAAATATAAAACAACAATTGAAAAATAAATATTTCAAACTAAAATACAAATTAAAATCAGACAAATATTTTCCCCTTTTAAAATTTTTTTATCTACTAAAAAATTTTTAAAAATAAACCAAATTATAATTAAAAATAAAAAAATCTTAAAAAATAAATATAATTGACAGCTAATGATTATTAGCCTATAATGGAATTAAGAAATATTTCTTAGGAGGTCTAATGAATACAAAAGAAAAAATTTTGTCAAAATCCTTGGATTTATTTTCCAAATATGGATATTCAGATATGTCTATGGAAAATCTTGCAAAAGAAGTTGGCATAAAAGCTCCTTCTATTTACAAACATTTCAAATCAAAAAAAGATATTTTTGATACTATCGTAAAAGATGCAATGATTAGAATAGACAATCAAATTGATGATGTGGATGATTACAAAATAATAAAAAATAATCAAAAAACATTAAATATAGAAAAATTATCTATAGATATTTTTAAATACTTACTTCACGATCCCTTTGTTTCAAAAGTTAGGAAAATGTTATCTATAGAAATGTACAAAAATCCACAAGCCATGCAATTTTATGTAGAAAAATTTATCCATAACCCAATGACAAAACAACAAGAAATTATAAATTATTACGGGCTAAGCAAATTTGCTGATTTGAAAGTTTTATCAACAATCTTTTATTCTCCAATTTTACTTGCAGTAAAATTATATGATGCAAATCCAGAAAAAGAAGATGAGCTTGTAGAACTATTAAAAAAATCCTACGAACAATTAGAAAAAATTATTATATGAAAATTTATTTTTATATTTCAATTACTAAAAGGAGGAATTATGAATATAAACAATAAAGTCAAAACATACGGTGTAGAAAAAACTTTAAAATATGTTCACAAAGACCCAGAAAAAAATTTGAAAAAAGCAATTGATTTAGCAAAAAAAATTTCGCCAAATGATTATAAAACACAAATAGAAACAATAGATAAAGTAATAAAAGATCCAGAAGATGTTTACCATAAATACATATTAAATATGCTAAACACAATAGATCCCGAAGTGTTCGACAAAACAATTATAAATTTTCTATTAAATTCAGTCTTGTTCAGTGAAGATTTAAAAAAAGAAAGCAGAGAAAAATATAAGTGTAATATTCCTTGGACAATTCTTCTAGATCCTACAACAGCCTGCAATTTAAAATGTAAGGGTTGCTGGGCAGCAGAATACGGTAATAGTTTGAATTTATCCTATGAACAAATCGATGATATTATTCGTCAAGGAAAAGAATTAGGAATCTATTTTTACATTTTTACAGGCGGCGAGCCACTTGTAAGAAAAAAAGATATAATAAAAATTTGCGAAAAACACAATGACTGTGAATTTTTGATTTTTACAAATTCAACCCTAATCGACCAAGATTTCATAGACGAAATGCTTAGACTTAAAAATATAGTTCCAGCCATATCCGTTGAAGGAGAAGAATTTACAACCGATGCAAGAAGAGGAGATGGAGTTTATAATAAAGTAATTAAAGCAATGGAATTATTAAAAGAAAATAAACTTCCATTTGGAATATCTTGTTGCTACACTTCCCAAAACTATGAGTCAATAATTAGCGAAGAATTTGTAGACGAAATGATAGAAAGAGGAGCCTTATTTGCTTGGTATTTCCACTTTATGCCAGTAGGAAAAGGAACAGGCAAAGAACTCTTGCCAAAACCTGACCAAAGAAAACACGTTTACCATCAATTAAGAAAATTTAGAAAAACAAAACCACTATTCTTCCTAGATTTTCAAAATGACGCTGAATATATCGGAGGCTGCATTGCAGGAGGAAGAAATTACCTTCACATAAATGCAAATGGCGATTTAGAACCATGCGTATTTATCCATTATTCAGACTCAAATATAAAAGAAAAAACCCTAGTAGAAAGCCTACAATCACCATTATTTATGGCATATCACGACGGACAACCATTTAACGAAAATATGCTAAGACCATGTCCAATGCTAGAAAATCCAAATTTATTAAGAGATATGGTAAAAAAATCAATGGCAAAATCAACAGATATATTAGAAAAAGAAAACGTAGACGACTTATGCGACAAATGCGAAGACTACGCCAAAGATTGGAAACCAGTTGCAGAAGAATTGTGGAATAAATAAACTCTAAAAATAAATCGAATTAGCAAAACTTATTGAAAATAAGAATTTAAAAAAGTGCCTTAAGGCACTCACAACTAAAAAAAACAAATCCTCATGCAAAAATATTAAAATCCTAAAATTTGCATTTGAGGATTTGTTTTATTTAAAACACATTCAAAAAAACTTAATCACTTTTTCCATCTTTCGAATAAATCGTCTCAAGTCTTTCATCTTCATTTACCACTTCCATTTTAATTATTTCATCTCCCGAAACATAGCAGATTACATAAGTTTTTTCACTTACCCCTTGCCTTATTTCAAAAACATTTTCATCCTCTAAGACCTCTCCATTAGCTTTTCCTATTTCATTTAAAAGTTTTTTATAATCAGTACTTTCTCTTATAAAATTTCTAAAAAAATCAACAGAAAGCTTCCTATCAACGGGCTCATATTCTCTTCTATTTCCATACAAAATCATAGTTTTGTAATCTTCACAAGCTTCTTTTTGCACATATATTCCATCTTTAGAATGCCAAAGGAAATATCTGTCTTCGTAAGCATTTTTTATCGCCAAATCAATGATATGAATACCCTGATTTTTTGGATTATTTTTATCCGAAGTTACAACTTTCATATAAATAAAAAATTCTTCCTTACCCTTTTTCAACATCAAATCAGCATCCAGACACCAATAACTCTTATCTTGAATGCCTTGTGTACGAGTCAAAATATCATTCCTATCAAAATCGCTGGATTTAGCATTTGCTTTATAAAATTTCAAAAAATCATCTAATTTCTTATCAAACTTATCCTTATTTCTTACATTTTCTGCAAACATCTTCTTTATAGCTTCCTTATCATTTTCATCAGCTGCACTAAGAAAATCCGTAAGAATTTTAGAAAAATCCTCATCATCAGAAGAAAATAAATAATCAGCCATAAAAGCTCTCCCACATCCAGATAAAAATATGGTAATAAATAAAAAAATTCCTATTATCCTTTTTTTAATCATTAAATTTCCCCAAACTATTCCTATAAAATTATATATCAATTGTTAAAAATTTCACTTAAAATAAAATTCAAGAAAAAATTTCATCAAACAAATCATTTTGACAATCCAAATGCCCAACAAAGCCAACAGGAATTTTCCCGCAAGTTGCATCAATAATCTCCCTTGCACCACTTTCTCCAAAAGCTCCACAAAGCTCAATAACATCAGCAATCCCAATTAAAGATTTAGCAACCACTTTAGCCTCATCCAAATTTCTAACACCAATAATTTCAGCGTTATTATTTTTCCCAATAGCTTTCCTATCAACCTTTGAATCAAAAGGTCCCATAATCAAATAAACAAATTTCATATAATTTAACTCCTTATATTTTCTAATTGCATGATTGTTTATATATTTCTATAAATTACTTCAGATTAAAACAACTTATCATTTTAAAATCCTATTTCAGCATCAAGTCTCTCTTGAATTGATTCATATTTATATCTTTCATATAAGTCATAGTATATTTGAGCTGTTTTAGGGTAAAGAGATTCTAAATATTGAGCATTTCTTTTAAAATTATTAGCTATTTCTGTTTCTTCTTTGCCTCCTGAAAAAATGTATATACCTCGTCTATTGTATATAGATGATTCATATGCATTTATCAATTCATTATCGCCGTATTTCTCAATCATTTGTCTTACTGCAATACATGGTTCATATCCATCCTCGCCAATAGGTGAAAAAGCTAAAAATCTTCCAAGAGTTTTGGTAAAGTAACTTCCATGATTATTTTTATTCAATAATTCCTTATATTTTTTTATCCACAAATCTAATTCTTCTTCAACAACAATTCCATTTTTTTCAGTAGGACAAAAACTAGAACCTTGATTAATTGTAAATAAATATTTGAAAAGTTTTTCATTATTATAATTATCAAGACCTAATTCTTTATCCTTTTTAAAAAATACAGAAATTATATTAGCAAGAATTTCGGGAAATTTTTTAAACATTCTTTGAAAACACTTCATATCTTTTAATTCTAATAAATTATTCGCCATTAAATGTAACTCAATTTTAGAAATTATTTTACATTTTTTTAAATCTTCAATATAAGCATTTTGAATCAAACTAATTAACTCTTGAGCATGATAACTTGCCAATTGATTGTTTTTTGATATAGCAATTGTTCCTATATCTTTTAAACAATCAAATATTTTATCTACAGTTATTTTCCTATTATAATTTATATAGAAAATTTGGCTTATATAAATATCTAAAGTTGCGTATTTTTTACTTTCACTTATAACCCATAAATCATTACATGCATTACAAATAATATATTTTCTCCAAAAAATATTCTTAATTGAATCTTTAGCACTATTTACTAAAGGAATTTTTTTTGTTATCATTGCCTCAATTCTATATACAATTGCTATTATATCTTCTGAATATTCGTCTTCTAATAAATCATCTATTATTAAAGCAAATTTTATTAACTTTTTTATTATTTATACTATCCAAATAATCTAGAGCAAATTGGCCGGATTTTTGTGATTTTAATAGTTTTTTGAATACTTCATAGTCCCATTGACCATCATTCCAATATTTTGCAAGATCCATACCTAATGTTAAATAATCATAACTAGAACAAATTTTTGCTAATTTAGTTAAATCATAGTCCATTTTTTGAAATTCATTAATCTTTTCTTTTATAAGATTTTCTCTAAATATCTTGTTTTCAACTTGACCAGTTTTCTTATCAAAAGTTACAGGGTATAAAATTGGATAGTCATATCCATTTTTAAATAAATAAACATATTCGTATTCTGGTGTACTAATATATATTTTATTAAGAAGTTTTTCATATTCTACAATATTATTCTCAGACATAGACCAGTCTGATGATGAAAAATATCTATGTTTAAAGATAATATTTCGTAGTTTATTTTTAACTTCCATTTTTTCATTATCAGACATTTGACCCAACTCTTCTAATAGCTGATTAAAGATTTTTACTCTAATATTTTTTGTTAATTTACTTGAATAATCAAGCATTTTAATCCAACGATTAGCAGAAAAATCCATATGTTTTAATAGTATTTTCAAATATCCCAACGCTGTTTCTTTCATTTCAGAATATGTAGCATTTTGTGGATTACAGTGTTCTCTATATTTTGGTGTAAATAGTTCTCCTATTATAAAATTTCTATTATTAATCGCTGAAAACAAGTATTCCCATGTGTTATTATAATTAATTTCAAGAGCCACTTCTGCTGCTTTAATTTTTTCTTCAGCTGTTTTTAAATAGGAATAGTTCATCCATACACAAAATATTTTATCAATAGTATCTTTAAAATAATTGTAATTAAATTTTTTTGAGTCTAATTCAAGAAGTATTCTAAAAGATTTCCAGAAGTATTTTTTTTGTGAAATCAACTCTTCAATACCAGATATTATATTAATATAATAATTTCTATCAAAAATTATATCTTTTGATTTTTGATTAAAAAGAGAAAGTAATCCTGTATCTTTAATTAATTCATTTTCCATTCTATCTATTACTTTGTTGGGAGATATTTCACATAATTCAATCCAAAAATTTGATATATAAATCCACTGTTTTCTATTTTTAACACAATTTAAAATATCTTCAACCAATTGATCAAGCGAAGATTGGATTTTTTCATCATTTTTATATGCCCCTTTAATAATAAGAGTTTTTAACATTCCTCTTCTTAAAGTTTCAGAAAAAAATAATTTTTCATTTTTAAGATCTGCAATAATTCTTTCATTTTCATTATATGTAAATATATTCTCCGATTCATTAACTACGATTAGTAAATTTGAAATAAAAGATTTCCATATTTTCTCATTAGTTAATACGTCTATGTAAGACCAAATATTTTCATATGATGCCAAATAGTAATAAATAGAGTTTCTACGATTAACCACATATAAAAAAGGATCTTCAGCTTTAGTATATGGCAAAATTTCTTCTAAGAATTTATCATATGAATCTTCATATAATGATTCAATTATTAATTTATCTCCTTCAATTTCTTGCCAACTTCCAATAAGAAGGCAAGTTTTTTTGGCTTTCTCACTTAATTCATTTACCCACGAAGGTCTTATAAGATACTCACCTTTAAAAATTTTTTTCTTCAACTGACTATATAAACCATTCGTATCAGAAACTAAGGAATAAGAACTTTCATAATCTAGACCAGATCTTTCTAATGATTTTAATAATGTATAACGTGTTCTAGGACGTAATTTTAAAACTTCTTTGTCAAACCTAGGTGTATTTTCATCCCCTACAAAAATATTAGTATTATTCTCAATAGTAACTATTTCGTCAGCATAAAAGTTAGGAATATAAATGTTATCTTTAACTCCCATAGTTTGAAGTTTATTCCAAGAATCTAAATTTTTAACAACATAAATAGGGCGCCTTTCTTTAAGTCTCCACAATTCATTAATTATACAGTATATGGTTTCTTCCTTATTAAAACCACTAACATAAACTACTTCATTATTTTTTAAATCTTTAAATTTATCTTTAAAATGATCATCATCAATAACAAAAAATTCAATTCCTATTGCTGGGGAATTTGTACTTCTTTTTAAATACATATCAATTTCTCCAGAAGATAAAATATCAAGTTTTTCTTTGAAATAAATTTTAAGATCATTTTCAATCTTATCAATACGGTTTTGAAGTTCTATAAAACATTTTTTCTCCTCAGCTCTCCATTCCTTTTGAAAATATTGACCATATTTTTGAGAATCTATATTTTTTAGTTCTTCTAAAACTGTATAAGTTATTCTATATGTATAAGATTCTGCAATTTCATTAGGAATTTCATATTTTTCCATCAATTTCATCAAAGAATTGAATAATTTTGATTTTAAATTATAACCATCTTCCTTTTTTAAATCATTAGCAATCTTGGATAAATTTTTTTTAGATAAAGTTAATTCTAAATCTTTAAAAAACAAATTTGCATATTGTTCATTTTTAATAAAAAATTCTCCAGTTTCAACAATTAACTTCTTCCACTTATGTGATTTTTTGTATCTTTTTACCCAATTCTTAGAAGCTAAATTCAAAATATTAATAGCTTCAGCTCTACCAAATGACATAATAAAATTAAGTAATAATTCAATAGCCATATCAACAACTCCTCTAATAATTAATAAAGTAAATTATTTTTATAATCTAATATCATAATTTTATTTAAAATTAATAATTGACAATTTTTTATTTATAAATAGATATTTATTTAGATATTTATTCCTATTTAAATTAAACTGAACTTAGGTTAATTTTACACATGTATAAAAATCTGTCAAATTATGTAATTCGTTCCTTAAAAATAGTTTAAACTAAAATAAGATAATCCTCAAACAAATAAATATGCAGGATAATATTTAATTCCTAAAAAATCTTATATCATTTTTATTTAAAGCTCCCATCAAATTTTCTTAATTATTAGTTTTTTCCTAATTATAATATTGGATATTTAAGAATTTATTCTCTTTAATAGAACCTACCATATTTTAAATTCCTATTTAACATTTCTTATATAATAAATTAATTACATTTTCACCAATGACATATTAAAAAAATTGAATTTTTTTCTAGATTTTCGTAAAACCATATAATTTTTTAACTTTTTTATTATTATAAGCTAATTTTTAATCCACATTAAATATTTTTAATATTTACACGATTTAATTACTTCTCATATATAAAAAACGACTCATTTTGAGCCGTTATTTATATTCTTTATTCCCATTCTTCTTTTTCAAATGTACGATATATCCCAAACCATTCAAAATACTAGATTCTATTTTTTCTAATACCACTAAATCCATATAATTATAGGGCACTTCCAAATTTTTAGTCCCGTCCAAATACCATAGGAAATTTTATAAATTTTAACTCCTTTAGTTTCCCTATCATCTATCTCGAAGGAGACGTGATTTAATTCATCAAGTCTTTTCATAAGTTTTCCAAGCAGATCAAGCATTTTGTATTTATCTTTTTTCTCTTGGTTTTTGTCAAAAAACACTGGCTGATTATTATAATTTTTTTTGGACATATTCATCATTGTCAACAAGATCTATTCCTGTAACTAACTCTTTATTTTTTGTATCAAAAACATCCTTCCTAAGTGGATCAGATATAAAATCTAACATTATGATTAATTTCTTCATTATCTTGTACCTTCTCCAGGATAAACCGATACTATAAATCCCTTTGTTCCAACCGCATAAAGAACATAATGTTTCCCACCATAGTCATAAACTTTTGTTAGTTTCATTCCATTTTCCTATTTGAAACTAATCTTTCATTTTCAATAACTGATTTTATAAAACTAGGCATTTATTCCTTATAAACGCCAAAAGCCTATTTAAGTAATTGGTATGTATCCGTTGTATTCTTTTATCCAGGCTAATAGGTTTTTTTAGTGAAGATACTATAAGAGCTAAATTTTAATTCTTCTAAATAAATTTTTCTTAAATTATTTGCGATATATAAGTCTCTATTGAATAATATTCATAAACCTAAGGTTTTCTTCTAAGTTACATACATCCACTTCATATTTTAAAATTTTATAATATACACTTTTCAAATCTTCTTTAATATTATAAGTTATTAACTCCTGTGTATTATTTATCATTTGATTAGTAACAAATACCATTAATTTATTTATCAACTCTGCATTATCTTTCGTTATTTCAATAGCTTGTGTGAAAAAATATAAAGTAGATTGCTCTATAGTAAATTCTTTATCAAATTTTTTTAATATTTCCTCTAAATTGCTAGTAAAGTAAGGAAATTTCACTAAAAATTTGATAATAAGGTTTTTTTCATGGTTAGATGTTTTTATTGGATAATTTTCTGCTCGTCTGTCTAAGAATTCTTTTATCCATTTATCAAATATTTCTTTTCTTCCCGCTTTATCTAATTGGTCAATACCTTTTGATAACTCAAAATAATATAATTCTAATGTTTCCTCTGCCATATCACTACTAAATATATTAGGAATATAATCTCTTAAAGGATTTTCTGAAAATTTAAAAATTAAAGATATATATCCTTTTAATATTATTTTTCTTAGATTTTTATCAAATATATCTATATTTTTAATAGCTTCATGATATATAGGTTCAAAAACTAATGCAAATTCTGTATATAAATATGACTGATGTACAAAACCACTCCATGCCATTTTTAGTATTTCATCATCATTGGATTTAAATTTATCTAAAGTAAACTTTTCACACCAATCACTATCAATACTATAAAAGAAAGATGCATTACCTAGTATAACAACTAAAGAATCATTATATCCTTCTTCATTTAACATTTGTTCTAAAAAATCCTTAAATCTATCATCTAAATATTTTTCTCCACTATTCTTTACTGAAATTTCTATTAATTTAATTAATGATAAAACTAAATTACCTTTGGATGAATTCAATGCTCTAGTCATATAATCAAGTGATTTTTCTTCTGTATTACTGGAATACTTCCATAATAAATTAATCTTTTTATAAAAGAAATTTACAAGTTTATCACTAATATTCTTTCTTGTATTTACAATTGAAAAAATAACACGAGATATCTCAAGATTATAGATATCAAATATCGGATTAAAAAATACCCTATTAAAAGTATATATTAACTTTTGTTCAGATAAATTAGATTTTTCTAAAGACATTATAATGCCTCTCCATAAATCGGTATCTAGTTTATTTTCCTTGATTAATAATTCTATAAGCTTCTGTCTAAAATTTTCATTTTCAGAACAAATTTTCTCTAATTTTCTAATCAGCGTTATTCTCTCCGCTCGTTCAAACCCATCTCCTTCATAGGATAATAATTCATCAATAATTCCTTCTAAGTTATTAACGATTTCTATTTCAGTGTATGGTAATTGTGCATCACCCAATCTTACAGTAGTAGGACCAATTGATTTTTCAGGATTTTCTCGTGGTTTAAAATAATCATATCTTTCTTTAATAGAATTTATCTTATTAATAATATCATGATTACTTTTATCAAACCTTTGTAGCCAAATTAGTAAGTTATATTTTTGATAAAAGTATGATTCGTCAGTAAAATTATTAGAAAGTTTTTCTTCATTCATTATTTCATTTAAAAATATTTTTTTATCATCATCTTCCAATTTAGGGAAGATATCTGCATATAGCCAAAATAACTCTTCCCTTAAGCTTAAATCTAGAATTTTAATATTATTAGATTGTAATAAATCTAGTTTTTCTTTACCAGTCAGATTGGAAATTTGTCTTAATATAAATAATGCAGATCTAAGCAATATAGAAATATCTGATGAAATATATGTTTGATACCAATATTCCTTATTCTTATTATCCATACCTAATAAAAGTTCTTTGAAAATAATAGTAAATTCTTCATGATTGCTTAGATACTCTTCAGATATTGGGTAGAAAGAAGCAAAATCAAATTCTTCTATATTAAATCCCATAATTTTGTATCTTTGCAATTTATAAATCTGATTTGAGATATTATTTAATATATTAATATAATATTTTTTTTCGAAAGATTTATACTTTTCCCATAAGTATTCATTTTCATATTTTCCGAATTTAAAATCTATATCTATTTTATCTACCGACATAATGAATTTCTTATTTAATACGAACGATAAACTTTTAGAATAAATTTCGCTTGCCACGAAATCTAATTTAGGTGTATTTAAATAGCAAACATCTAACAATCTATCCACCGAAATAAAATCTAAATTATTGAAGTCAATTAAATTAATTAATTTTTCTATTTTTTCAATTTTAGTATTTTTATTACAAATTATTGTCGCAATTTCTATCTGTAATTGGTTGCTCAACATAAAATCTTTATCATAACAAAATTTCAAAAATAAATCGGTTTTATCTACAATTATTTCTCTAGCAAGCCATTCTATCCTTTGAATACCAAAATCATCTACTTTATTATTAGAAAAAACCTCATCAAAATATCCTTTATTGAAAAGGTATTCTGCCCATTCTCTACTTTTTACTTTTGCAAAGAACTGGTTGGAATAGTGTATATTATTTAATATTTCTTTAATTTCGAAGTCAAACTCATCATTTATTTTGTTGGGTACTTCTTCTGAAATATCCTTAATTCTTAAACTCCAGCTATTATCATCCCTGGTTACCAAATTAGATACTCTAAGTAGGGACTCATATATTTGCTTATAATTATTTTTTTCATGAATTATAGGAGTTAATCCTAATGGTTTATAGTTACTAGCTTGGTCACTACTAGTAAAAATATATCTTTTTTTACCAGATAAATCTGGTAATGACCTTGTAAAATACTTCATTACAATGTCACTATAACTATATCCAATAAAAAGTACAGTATATTCTGACTCAAATAAACCTCTTAAAAACATTGTTATATTTCCATGATACATATAAGATTTTCCAAAATCAGAATCTGTAAGCACAATATCTGTAGGATTATTAACATCACCATGTAAATGAACAATTCCATTAAATTTATCACCATATGGAAATGCTGGATAAGAATATATATTTGCCTTTCTTCCTTTTTTTTCTAAGGCACTTTCAAGCATAATATCATAATTAGTAGTAACAATACGAATGTCTTTTTTAAAAAAATCAATCAAAGTTTCATGATTTGTATTTGGTTGAGTCTGAGTTGCATTGAGTATATCGCAAACTTTACTGTGTACATCATGACCTAAATTTCCAACTCTACCTAAGTATTGCTCATCGGACTCATCATTTCTTTTTTCTTGATTGGTCAATTCAGCTATTTTATCCGAAAGTTCATTAAAGCTAGGTAGATTGGTTGGTTCACTCATCGATATACCTGCCCCACAAAAAATCACAAGTTTATCATTTTTTATTGCCTCTACCAATAATTCAGGGTACTCAATATTTTTTATTATCATTATTTTCCTTCCATAATAAGTATGCAAATTGTTACATTTATATTAATTTCTATTGAATCAATTCCAGATATAATTTCAAAATTATATCACTTACTCTAATCATAATATATTTTTAACTAAAATACATAGTTATAATAACAATTTACGGTTATCATAATCAGCTGTCATTATTATTTGTTCAATCATTTATGGAGTAATATTTTCTTTTCCAAACAATCCTACATTAATGTTTGGAAATTATAAAAGTTCATCAGTATGATACTAATCTTGTTTATTTTTATTTTGATCTAGAATTCTAAATAAATTAATATGCGTTACTCAAATCAGACGTAATATCTAATATTATTTTATTATTCAAATATTTGTTTTTATATTATTTATACTTTAAGTTTTTTTATAATGAAGTCCTTATTTTTTAATTCATAAGTTTGATTATAGATATCACCATATGCCTTTATTGTTAATTCTTGACCATTATTTTTACTTAACTTAAGCACTCACCAGTCTGTCTTGTTAAAGCATTCAAACAAAATATATATTATCTAACAATCCAATAAGGTATTATTTCGATCATTTAGTGGTATAATTATAACATGAAAAAATTTGAAATAACAAACTTAATTAGTTTTATGGAAGTTCTTCAAGAAATAACATCAAATGGAAGTGAATTTTTCTTTAGAGGAGAAGGCGCTAAGTACAAAAAACCTTTACCAGCTAGCGGATATAGAAAAACACAATTTCAAAATTATCTAATAGAAGCTAGACGTGATTACTTTAGAGAAATTGCCTATATGTTAGACAGTGATAGTAGAGAAAATTTTATAGCATATAGTCAACATCATGGATTACCAACAGAACTATTAGATATAACTGAAAATCCAATAGTAGCATTATATTTCGCTTGTGAAAATGATATAGATTCTGATGGAATAATATATGCAATTAGTAATGATCTAAATATAGCCGATCCACTAACTTCTAAAGTATATAATAATGAAGATGACATAGTCTCTATTAATATTGACATGAAGGAGATAGGAAGCCACTTTCAAGAAACCGGAGGAAAATTCTTAAAAATCCCAAATTCAACTTTTTTTGAAAATATTGTGGTTGACTTCTTAGCTCAAGCATCACTAGATAAGGCTTATATAAGTAGTAATAATATTTATTCGAAATTAAAATTATGTAAATATATCTTAGAAGCTCATGATAAAGGCTTTAAAAACACAGTTATACACGAGGATTATAATATAATTAAAAACGAAGAGAAAATAATGGAATTGATGAATCTGTTAGACAGATATTGTAATACAAGTGAAAAAGATGAACTTGAGAAGTTTTATCTAGAATTTTGTAATCTAAAATTTGTCAGAGAAATAATTATAGATACTGATATTAATAAAGATAACCCATATCTTGATAGGATAAACAAATTAAATTATAAACCTTTAATTATACTATTTATATTAGCTTATGAAATACGCGATTATAAATTTCCTGCATTCCCAATAATAATATATAAACCTTCTATAAAATTTGATAGATGGAAAAATCAAGAGGGGTTGTTTATATATCAATTAAGTACTGAAAAAACCTTACCTTCGTCTAAACAAAGCTCCACTTTAAATATTAATGTGATTAAGAAGGTGGTACAGAATATTGATTATGAATATGAGATTGTAATAAGTAATAAAAAACAAATACTTCATGAACTAGATAATATAGGTATAAATAGAAAATTTATATACCCAGATTCTGATAATATTGCTCAATACATTAAAGAAAAATATAAAATATGAAATAAATATTTTATACAATTAAATTAAGACCACTTATATTTAAGGTGCCCCCACAAAATTGGACCTAATAGGGTCTGTAAATAATTTTATTTATCAAGCTAAATCCTGATAAAAGGGTAATGGTTGATACATTTTTATGTATCAATGTTTGTCTATTCCTATAGGAATGGCACTTGTCTTAATTTTACACAACTTTAATAAACTGTAAATTTTTTATAATTTATAGATAACTTACTATTTATTTTCCTAAGTTACCCCCCCTCTTCAAAATATATAGATAACTAGGACAATATTTGAGCCATTCCTCGTAATATGACTTAACAGTTTTTTTGTTATTTCTTGTGTTAATTGATAATGGATTTTCCCATACCCATAGTCTAAATGTGCTTCAAGTTCTGCTTTTGAGAGTTCATTCATTGTTTTGCCTAAAAGTTTTTTAGTGCATTTTGATTATCTTATACATTTTGAGGATTATATTCCTCAGTTAACATTTTAGATATTTTATTTCCTGTTTATTTTAGTCTTCTTCTCGGCATTAAAATTCCTCCTGATTAGTTTTTCTTTACCCTTATCAGGAGGTTTTTATACACAAAATTTTACACAGTCTTTTATTATTCAATTTATTCTTTTTTACTTCCAGTACCATTTTAGTACTAGCATCTGTTTTGCTCCCTATATAGCTTGTAATCAACCATTTTAGAAAATTTTGCTACTATTCCCACTCGTTGCCGAAAGGCTAAACTTAACGAATTTTGTTTATAAAATATATCGTGTAGTCTTCGCAGTATTTTGATAATCCATATTATCATACCTATATGACGAGAATTTATCATTTTTTTATCAGGTACGATAAAACCGATCGTTGCTAGAAAAGAATAATTGCAACCTGATTAGTTCGTTACTAGTGCCATAACATAAGTATCATTTTTTCGCAATATATTTTTGATTTATTACACGCATATTTTTTAGCAATCGTGTGTAGATAGTTTTTTTTAATGCTTACTTTTAATAATGTAACTATACTATTACATAAATGTGTGTGGAAAGTCGGTGGATTGTTGAATAAACATGAAATTTCAATTGAGGTTTTTAATAAAGTCGGAAGTGTTGCAAAAACAACATATTTTGTAGCTCAGGGATTAGAAAATATGAGGTTGTTTCCCTGTGCATTCAAGGCTATTTTGATCTAATCAGAAACGGATTTTAAAATTGCCGAATACTGATGAACTACCCAAATAAATTCTCATTTCAAAACTGTTACCTCAGGGGATAGTCTGCATTGTTTCATTACGGATATAGTGATTTTACTCCTCGTGAATAGTCAGTAGCTGTTCTCCGTTTTTTTTCAAGAGCAATTAAAGCTATGCAGGAAGTACCGGTAAAAGCATATTATATCCAAAACGAGTTTTACCTTTACGGAATTACTGTCGAAGAGTTCAATGGCGTTGCATTAAAAGTTTATGATCGAGAACGAACAATCTGTGACTGCTTTAAGTATCGAACTAAACTTGACAACGAAATATTTAATAAGGCAGTTAATGCCTACGCTTTAGATTTTAAAAATAATCTTACACATCTTTCAAAATATGCAAAGAAAATGGGTGTTTATAAGAATCTTATGAATATTATGGAAGTATTGCTTAACAGATAATAGGTAACATATAGTTATACATCAACTGATTATAAAAGCAATAAAGAGTCTCTAATCAAGGGCATAGCTGAAATAGATAATTATTTTTGATTATAGAATATTTGACACTTTAAATAGAGATAAAGCAATCAATAAAATTCAAGAATTAATAATAAAAGATAAAGAAGTTGAAGAAATTACAATAGCCGAACTTGGAAAATTTTCTATACCGTTTAGTATGTCATCAGACGAGCAAATCGTTGCTGAACTTGATATGCATAAAAAAATTCTGAAAGCAAAATTATTTTGATTGCAATAAAAAGCGAACACAAAAAAGAAAAGAGCTATCGGACTTGATGTCTGATAGCTCTTAATCTTTTGTGCTTATTGAATTGCTGTATAATTTCAAAAAATCTAAAAACTTATGAATATAATATTGATTAATTAAAAAAGGTTTTTTTAGACTTTAACTATCCTGTACTTAAAATTTTGATTTAATTTGGCACAGATTATCAAAAATTAACGAACTATTTTTTTAATTCGCTCTTTATGTCATTTACAAAAAATCCTAATAAATTACCTTTTTTTACCTTTTTTAAGCCCAAGTCTTTTCGCATATCATTCATAATTTCTTCCA
Organism: Anaerococcus sp. HMSC065G05; assembly: GCF_001812365.1. Classification (NCBI taxonomy): domain Bacteria; kingdom Bacillati; phylum Bacillota; class Tissierellia; order Tissierellales; family Peptoniphilaceae; genus Anaerococcus; species Anaerococcus sp. HMSC065G05. Next base: position 36,847 of record NZ_KV808696.1, on the reverse strand, counting down.
TTAAGAACAGATTATATTTTGCCTTTTTTGGATCTGAACCATTTTCACGAAATTCAATCCATTTATTAATTACTCGAGAAGAACCCCATAAAGTAATTTGTTTTGAAAATTTGGACAAATCTTCTAACATTTGTTCATCAGAATATGTACCAGGATTTTTTGTATTCTTTTGAACTAGATAAATCATTTCTACAAATTCACCATATGGTTTTTCTCTTTTTTGAGTTAAATATTCTTGCCTGCTTTTTCGATAGTCAACTATTTTAGCAACTACAGAACTTATAATTACACCTATTATAGAAACCACACCAGTTATCAAGGTTACTATTATTACTGCGTCTAATTTTGAAACAACGTCTGTTAAGTTTATAATTCCGTTTATAATTAGATTATATAACAGTTTTAGTAAACATATCAAAAATGCACTTATCACTATAATTAATACCAGTCCTAAAAATATATTCAACTTTGGATGTTTATCAGCAAATGAAACCTCATTATTTTTCAAATGTATACCTCCTTATCAATAATTCACTTCCTAAACACAAACAAATACTCGTGTGCAATCAGCAAAAAATTATATTTTACACTATTTGTTTTCCAATATCCTGTGGCTTTACAGTTGTGCTGTTCTTTTATAATCAATTCTTTAAGAGTAAATCCGACATCTTGGAAAATTTTCATAGCATCAAAAGATAATGGGAGCATATAACCTTTTTGTCTTGTATCGCCCATAAGTACAGCACAAAATTTATCTTTTTTCAAGACACGGTAGCTCTCTGCAGCTACCTTTTTCATTTCTTCAAGAAAATCTTTCACTCTGAGTTGCGACAAATCCCCGTCTATGCCATCGCTATATTTAATTATATAGGCATAGAGCGGGTGGGTGCAAATCAGGTTAATGCTTTCATCCGAAATAAAATCTAAATTTCGGGCATCTCCCTTCCGGATATAACCCTTTCCGTTTGCGCCTTCATGCTCAAAATCTATTTTTTCTTTGCATCTATCAAGTGCAACATCATTGACATCAACGCCGATAATATCACGGTTCAAAAGTTTTGCTTCAACGAGAGTAGTTCCACCACCTGCAAATTAGTCAAGAACTACATCTCCCTCATTTGAATATCTTAATATAATGTTTCGTGTAATATACGGCGACCAATTTCCTCACCATTTTGCATCGTGAGTTGCCCACTCGCCACGCTTTGGGAAAGACCAATGTGTTGTCATTTCCAACTCGAAATAATCAGGTTCCCATTTTGTAATTTTCTTTGCCATTATTCAAAAACCTCTGTAATTATGCCATTTTCCATATCCTTAACATTATAAATGTGTTCCATAACATCAAAGGTTTATTCAAGATTATGGCGAGCACTTGTCCAACCTTTTCCGTCGGTAAACCAAACAAAAGTAAAACCGTCGATTGTATCGATTTCGAGAGCAAGTGTTTTCTAACTGCGTGCTGTTTCGTTTAATTTACTTCCACCGCTGCCGTAAAAATCAGTTTCGATACCATAAATCATATTAGGAGTCTTAACAACAAAATCAAAACGCTTTTCTGTTTTTCCTTGATTTGAAATAGCCGAAAGATCTATGTCCCATTTATCGGTAATCTGATGAATATACATTTCTTTGAAATAGGACTCATCTTTAACAAAACCTGCTTTTTGGATAAAACTTTCAACTAAGTTTTCCATTAAATTACCGCCACGATTTTTACGACCGTTGGAGTCAAGACCTGTTTCAACACCCGTTGCATAATCTACAAGGTTGTTGACAATATGATTTTCTATTAAATCAAAAAGTCCGGTTTTAAGCATAAATATCTTATATTGCTCGACCGAAAGATTAGACTTCTTAAAATTATATGTATAGTCTCCGTCGCCATCAATCGCATATATTTAATTCGACCTAACTGCCAAAAGCAGAGGTATGCACTTCAACGTTTCAGTATATTTGTTTATCAGGTTTTCAAAATCTGTTTCTATGTTATTAGAGCCGATAAGTGAGTTCAAAATATTAAGTTCAATTTTTATACTACCCACATTTTTGTGAACCTTATCAAAATCTATGCAATAACCATAGTCCGCAATACTACCACGAAAGCCCGATAACCAAGCACTAAAATTTCTGTTTGACATATTAACCCCTTCTTCCACTAAATCCCGCTGTGGAAATAATTTTGAAAATATCTCTGTCAGCTTCAAGCAATTCCTCTATGATTTTACCAAACATATAGGCATCCTCTCTATTAGTCTTTTCTTGCAAAGCCAACAATTCCATTAATACATATAGAAATTCAACATCATATTCACCAAAAGGATTCAAGTCAAAATACTGTTCTATTTTAATATCTTTTTCACCGTTTTCAATTAAGGTCTTTAAGGTTTCAAAATCGTTATTTAGAAGCGGCACACAATTATTCCAACAATTTTGTATTGCAAAAAGATATTTCTTTGTAACTTTTTCATTTCCTTGCATTTTCATCATAATATCAACTACCCAATGAATATGTTTCGGTGTTCTAATGCGCTTACCGTCTTTTTTATACTTAATCACGATATCAAACTGAGATAAATTCCCTTGAAAAACATAAATAATATAGTCGGTGAACACAAATTCAATAATTGCCTTTTTCGTGCCATTTTCTATAAGTTTTGTGCCTTTTCTAATATCCATACCAATTCTCCTCAAAAATTACTAATAAGCAATTCCTTAATTTTTCCTCTTGCTTCGCTATTACAGTTAATCATACGAGTTGATTTAACTCGCTTAATTCTATGTGCAGAATAGATATTATCAAAGAAATCATAGTCTGTATTTGAGTTCTTTCGATCGGAATTACTAATTACAATTTATACACCCTTTTTATCCATTTCATCAACAAATTGCTCAAGCTCAATCTGAGCGTCATCATTAAACAAATTCTCAGTATATGCAGTAAAACTAGCTGTATCTGTAATAGGTCTATATGGTGGATCAAAATAAACAAAGGTGTTTTCGTCAATAAAATCAGCTGAATTTTTGTAATCCCCACATACAATAGTAACCTTTTTCAGCTTTCTCGATACGGCTCTTAAATTGTTTTCATCACAAATCATAGGATTTTTGTATGCCCCATAGGAACATTTAATAACCCCTTTTTATTTCCACGGAACAGACCGTTGAAACAAGTCTTGTTAAGGAAAATCATCAATGCCACTTTTTCGATATTGATGCTTTCATTTCCATTGACTTTCAAATCATTAAAACGCTCACGCTTTTTGATATAATACGCCTTGCGATTATCCGTATCTAACGGAATAAAGTCGTTCTGCATATCATAAAGCATTTTAATCAAATCAGCTACATTATCACGAATAATTCGATAGGTATTTATAAGTTCTTCATTGATATCGCTGATATAAACCTCTTTCAAATCATATATGCTGAGAATATCAAACAAAACTGCACCACCGCCAACGAATTCCTCGGCATATTTGGTTGTTTTGCCGTTTCAAAAGGATAATATTGTTCAATTTATTTAATAAACTGACCTTTACCGCCTGCCCATTTCAAAAAAGGTTTAACCGCTTTTTCTTCAGTTCGATTATAACGTGTACTTCTTGCATCTATGGGCTTTTCTGCGGAAGAAGGAATAATCAACATATTGCCGACCATAGTTGCTTCTTTAATTCTTTGTTCAGAACACAAAACTACCACTCTTCTTTGGGAAATACCCTATTTAGTAGCGGTTTCTCTTGCAGACATAAATTCCATACCAAGCTCTTGTTCATATACTGTGTGTCATTTACTACATTGTATTCTAAATCTCGAATAATAGCAATACCATTTTCAGAGATAAATATATTATATAACAAAAAATCAGCCGAGATTGGGTACGAGGATTAAGATGTAGAATTTTTTGATGGAGCAGACTATGAGGTCATGTATTATTTAGACGAAAATAATTTTGAATTATTTCTAGATTCTCTTGGTATATCAAAAAAGATAAAATAAAAAATCATTTAATTAAAGAGTTTGATAAAAATTTTGACTCAAATAAATTTGAGGATTTCTGTAACGAAAAAAATATAAAATTTAAAAGAAATGTTCATATTGGATAAAAACAAAGACCGTAGCTTTTAACTACGGTCTAATTTTTTTGTCCAAATGTAAACCACTTGGAACTATTTTTCTAATTATTCTTTTTTACTTCCAATACCATTTGAGTACCAGTAGCTATTTTTATTCTCTTTATAGCTTGTAATTAAGCCATTTTAGAAAATTTTGCGATTACTCCCATTCAATTGTTCCTGGTGGTTTTGAGGTTATGTCGTAGACTATTCTTCCTACTCCTTTTACTTCGTTTATCATTCTATTTGATAGGGTTTGTTGGAGTTCGTATGGCATATCGAAGGCTTCTACTGTCATGGCGTCTTTGCTTGATACTGCTCTTACCACTACTACGTAGTCGTAACTTCTTTCGTCGCCTTTTACTCCTACTGTTCTTAGTGGGGTAAATACTGTGAAATATTGCCAAATTTCTCTGTTTAATCCTGCATTTTTTACTTCTTCTCTTAGGATTGCATCTGTTTCTCTAACTATTTCTAATTTTTCTTCTGTTATATCTCCCAACACTCTTATTGCAAGTCCTGGTCCTGGGAATGGTTGTCTCCATACCATTTCTTCTGGAACGCCTATGCTTTCTCCAAGGGCTCTTACTTCGTCTTTGAAAAGTTCTCTTAGTGGTTCTACTACGCCTTCAAAAAGCATATCTTCTGGAAGTCCACCTACGTTGTGATGGGATTTTATTACTGAACCTTTTCCTTTTCCGCTTTCTATTACGTCTGGATAAATTGTTCCTTGTACTAAATATTTTGCATCGCCAAATTTTTTGGCTTCTCTTTCAAATACTTCTATGAAGTGATTTCCTATTATTTTTCTTTTTTCTTCTGGTTCTTCTACGCCTTTTAGTAAATCAAGAAATTCTTTTGAAGCATCGACCATTTTTACGTTTAGTCCAATTTTTTTGTATTGTTCCATAACGGATTTTGCTTCGTCTTTTCTTAATAAACCGTGATCTACAAATATGCATTGAAGATCATTTCCTATTGCTTTGTGTACAAGTGTTGCCGCTATTGTTGAATCTACTCCACCAGATAATCCACAAATCATTTTTTCTCCAGCATATTTTTCTTTTATATTTTCTATGGTTTCTTTGGCTAAATCTTTCATTATCCAAGTCTTTTTTGCTTTACAAATATTTAAAACGAAATTTTCTAATATTTGAAATCCGTATTCTGAATGAGCAACTTCTGGATGGAATTGTACGGCGTAGATATTTTTTTCTTCGTTTTCAAATCCTGCTATTGGACAGTTCAATGTCCAAGCAGTTTTTTTAAATCCATCTGCAATTTTTGTTACTTGATCTCTGTGATTCATCCAAATTATTGATTCTTGCGCTACATTTTCATATAATTTTGATCTTTGGTCAACAAATAAAGGAGTTTTTCCGTATTCTCCTTTTTCTGCTTCACTTATTTCTCCATCAAAATGATAAGCTAAAGCTTGCATACCATAGCAAATCCCAAGAACTGGCACGTTTAAATTTAAAATTTCTGGATTTAATTTTAGGCTATCGGCACTGTGAATTGATTGTGGGCCGCCTGTCAAAATTATTCCGTCCAAATTTTCAAGATCGAGAGTTTTTAAGTCAACATCGCAATCATGTAGTGTTGCATAAACTCCCATTTCTCTTATTCTTCTTACAATAAGTTGGTTATATTGGCCACCAAAGTCCAATACCATAATTTCGGATTTTTTTTCCATCTATCCCTCCTATATTTCTCCAAATATTGCAAAATATTTCATATAATCAAGATTATCCATCTTGTAGTAGCTATACTTTATATCTTCATCATACTTTTTAAAGTGTAAATTTTCTATAATAGATTTAAAAGCTCCATTATTTTTTTCTGCTTTTAAATAAATTTCTTTTTTCTCGCCAAGTGTAAAGAAATAATCTATAACTGCCTCAAGGGCTTCTCTTGCATATCCTCTGTTTCTTAGTGATTTATTTATAATTATAAAAAGTCCAACTCCATCATTTTTTTCGAAAGCTTTTATAACTCCTATTGAATCATTTGTTCCTTTTTTTACTATGTGCCAAAAATTATAGTCTTCTTTTTCTTTATAAAATTTTGAAGTTTTTTCAATTACTTCTTCTTTTGTTTCTAAATTTGTAAAATAAAAAAATTTTGAATCTTTTATAAATTCTAGATTTTTTTCTAAATCTTCCTTTTCAAATTTTCTAATAATAAGTCGTCTTGATAAAATAAGTTTGGTATTTTCCATAAGCCTCCTCCACATAAAAAATAAGCTGCAAAAGCAGCATATTTTTTAAGAAAAATTCTTTTTGTAATATTCTAGAACGTCTGTGGCTGTTTGTTCTATTGTATTTAATGTTACATCAAAAACTTTACAATCCAAATCTTCAAAAACTCCCTTTGCGTATTTTAATTCTCTATTAATTCTTTCCTTATCAAAATATTCACTTTTTGATTTTAAGCCAAGGCCTTTTGACCTATCTTCTCTAATTTTTGATAATTTATCAGGATCAATAGTAAGACCTATGATTCTTTTTGGATCAATTTCGAAAACTTCTTCTGGAAGTCTTATTTCTGGAACCAAAGGAAGATTAAAAACTTTATAATCTTTTGTTGCAAGAAGCATAGTCACAGGTGTTTTTGATGTTCTTGAAACTCCAAGTAGTAAAATATCTGCCTCTTTTATTCCCCTTGGATCTTTGCCGTCATCATATTTTACGGCAAATTCTATGGACTCTATCATTGAAAAATAATCATCAGATAATTTTCTTGTGAGTTTTTTCTCTCTTAGTGCCTTTTGCCCTGTAACTTCTTCAAAAAGTGAAAGAGCTGGCCCTAATATATCTATAACTTTTATATTTTCTTCATTAGCTTTTTGTTTCAAATATTCTTCAAGTTTTTTTTCAGCTATAGTTTGGATTATTATTGAATCTTCAGGAATTTTTTCAACAATTTTGTTAATTTTATTTTCACTATCAATATTAAATTTTCTATTAACTTCAAAATTTACATTTGGAAAATGAGTTATTACTGATTTTACAAATGTTTCTGCTGTTGCTCCAGTGGAATCACTGATTATATAAACATTCAATACATCGCAATCCATACTATCACCTATTTAACTAAATCTTTTATATTAAATATTCTAGAAATATTTGTTGCTAGTTTATTTAATAATGCCAACCTATTATTTTTCAACTGTTCATCTTCAACCATTATCATTGTATTGTCCAAATATTCGTTGCCAAGGCTCATAGTAGATGCAATTTCTTCTAGGGCTTTTGTGTATAATTTTTGGCTTAAATATTTTTCGCAATCCAAATTTTCTATAAGGTCGTAGTATTGTTTTTCTAAACCTTGGTCAAGCATTTCTACATTAACTTCTGTATTTTCAAAATCCTTGGTAAAATTATTGATTCTTGTAAAATAATTTAGAATTTCTTCACTATTTTCTTTTTCTACAAATTCTTCAACAGATTTTACTTTTTCTATAACTGATAAAATATTTGTTTCTCCAGTAGCAAGAACTGCATTTACAAAATCATATCGGAAGCCTTTGTCTATGAGCATATTCTTAAGCCTATCAATGAAAAATTCTATTATTTTTTCTAAAGTTTTATCATAATCAAAGGAAATTTCATTTTTTTCTGTATAAACAAAAAGGGCATCTTTGATTAAATCTTTCAAATCAACATCAATTTTATTATCTGCAATTATATTTATAACTCCAATTGCTGATCTTCTAAGTCCAAATGGATCTTGACTTCCTGTTACATAATTTTCTATTATATAAAGTCCAGCTATTGTATCAATTTTATCAGCGATTGATAAAACAATTCCTGCAACTGATTTTGGAAGTGAATCTTCTGAGCTTCTAGGCTTATAGGCTTCTTCGATTGCGTTTGCAACTTGGCTGTTTTCGCCTGAATTTGTCGCATAAATTCTTCCCATTGTTCCTTGAAGTTCTGTAAATTCTATTACCATTTTTGTTACAAGATCTGCCTTTGAAAGATAGGCTGCTCTTAATAAATTATCTGAAACATCTTCTCCAAGCTTAAATTCATCAAGATAATTTTTTGATAGAGAAATAAGTCTTTCAGTTTTTTGATAAACTGAACCAAGTCCTTCAAAAAATGTCAATCTATTAAGCTCTTCCACATAATCTTCTAATTTTTTATTATTATCTATATCGTAGAAAAATTTTGCATCTTCAAGCCTTGCAGTAAGAACTTTTTTGTTTCCATTTATAACATTTTCTTTGGCAAAATCATCCCCATTTCTTACAAGCAAGAAATATGGCATTAATTTTTCATTATCATCTACAATCGGAAAATATCTTTGATGATCTTTCATTGGTGTTACAATTACTTCTTTTGGTAATTTTAAATATTCTTGATCAAGCTCTCCCATCAAAACTGTAGGATATTCGACAATATTTATAACTTCTTCAAGTAAATCTTCGTCTTTTAAAAATTTTCCACCAATTTCTTTGGCATAGCGATTAAGACCTCTTAAAATTATTTCTCTTCTTTCTTTGTAAGAAAGAATTACATAATTTTCTCTAAGTAATTCTATATAATTTTCAATTTTTTCTACAAGAATTTCACTTTTTCCTAAAACTCTGTGACCTTTTGTTGTATTTGATACTTTAATTCCTTCAGCATCAAATTCCAAAATTTCATCATCTAATAAGGATAGAAAATATCTGATTGGTCTTGCAAATCTAATTGATCTTCCTCCCCACCTCATAGATCTTGGGAAGTTTAATGATTTCACAAGCTCATATACATTTTTTTGTAAAACTTCTTTTATTGAATGGCTTTCCTCTTTTTTTTCTACATAAATATATTCTTCGCCCTTAAAATCTTTAATAATTACATCAGAAACTTCTGCTTTTTGTCCTCTCAAAAATCCCAAAAGTGCTTTTGATGGATTACCTTCATTATCATAGGCAATTTTTTTGGAAGGACCTTTTACACTTATAAGTTCATTTGATTTATTTTCTTCAAGTCCATCAAGTAAAATTGCAAATCTTCTTGGAGTGGATTCTACTTTTATTTCTTCTACGCTTAATTTATTTTCTTCAATTAATTTTTTGAATTTTTCTTCAAGCTGTTTTTTTGTTGAATTTATATAAGCTGAAGGAAATTCTTCAACTCCTATTTCTAATAAATATTTGCTCATTACTTATCCTTTCTTAAAAGTGGATATCCTAGTTCTTCTCTTTTTTCAATATAAGATTTTGCAACCTTACTAGAAATATCTCTTACTCTTTTAATATAGTGACTTCTTTCTGATGCAGAAATTGCACCCATTGCATCCAAAGTATTAAAAGTGTGGGATGATTTTAATACATTATCATAAGCTGGATACACAAGACCTTTGTCAATTAATCTGTTTGCTTCTGATTCATAAATTTCAAATAATTTTTCCAAAACTTCGCTATCAGCATCTTCAAATGAATATTTTGAATTTTCATATTCTGGCAATTGGAAAACATCTGAATATTTTAAATCTTTTGACCACTTAATATCAAAAACATTATCTACATTTTGTAAATACATACAAACTCTTTCAAGGCCCATGGTTATTTCTCCACTTTCAAGCTCGCAGTTTATTCCGCCTACTTGTTGAAAATAAGTAAATTGGGTTATTTCCATTCCATCAAGCCAAACTTCCCATCCAAGTCCCCAAGCTCCAAGAGTTGGCGATTGCCAGTTGTCTTCTACAAATCTTATATCGTGTTCTTTTGGATTAATTCCAATTACCTCAAGACTTTTTAAATATAAATCTTGAATATTTTCTGGAGTTGGTTTAAGTAAAACTTGTAGTTGATGATGTTGGTATAATCTATTTGGATTTTCTCCATACCTACCATCAGCTGGTCTTCTTGATGGTTCTACATAAACAACTTTCCAAGGTTCTTTTCCCAAAGATCTCAAAAAAGTATGAGGATTCATTGTTCCTGCACCTTTTTCCAAATCATAAGGAAGCATGATTGATGCACCTTGTTCTTCCCAATATTTTATTAATTTTAGCATTAAATCTTCAAAATACATTTTTTCTCCTATTATTTGACTAATTTCATTACCCAATCAAGTGAGCTAAATTTTCTAATTTCCAAACATTTCAATACATAGCTTACTATCAAATTTATAATTTTTTCCTTTTCAATATTTAAATTAATCTTTGAAACCTCATCAGTTGGAGTATAGATTAATTTTAAAATATACAAATATTCTTCTCTTGTAAGATATACTATATCCTTTTTTATTTTCTTGCAAGATGAACAAACTATGCCCCCATCTTTTATAGAAAAATAAGCATCACTAGGATTAATTTTTGATCCGCACAAGGAACATTCTTTTAAATTTGGTTTAAAACCTGAAAAAGATATGTACTTTAATAAAAAGCAAAGAAAAATATTTAAATAATTTTCACTTGCTTTTTCAAAACTGTCAAAAGTCTTGTCCAACAAATTGTAAACTAAGTCTTTTTGGTCATAATCAATTGTTTTTAATAGCAAATCACAAATTGCCGATTTGTATATTATTATATCAAAATTTTTATTTGATTTCGAATAAGATTTTAATAATGACGCATCTCTTATTCCAAAAAATTTTTCTCCAGACTTATAAAGATTGTATGATGCTTTGACAAATCTTTGGGTTGAAGAAAGATTTGAATTTTTTTTATTCAAAACTCCCTTTGCAATTATGGAAATTTTTCCCATATCTTTTGAAAAAACTTCTATGATTTTGCTTGACTCTTTGTAGGAAAATTCTCTTAAAACAAATCCTTCTACATTTGAATTATCACTTGTAACCAAATCTGTTCACCAATTTTTGTTTTTTACGCCAGTCTTTTTCGACCTTAACCCACAATTTCAAATTAATTTTACTATCCATAAAAACTTCAATTTCGCATCTTGCTTCCATACCGATTTTTTTAATTTTACTACCGTTTTTTCCTATTACTATTTCCTTGTGACTTGGTCTTTCCAAAATAAGACTTGCGTATATGTCATATAAATTTTTGTCTTCTCTTTTTTTGAATTGGTCAATTCTTACAAAAATTCCGTGAGGAATTTCATTTGATAAATTTTTCAAAGCTTTTTCTCTGATAATTTCTGACACAATAAATCTTTCGTTTTTGTCTGTTATCATATCAGACGGATAATAAAGTGGGCCTTCTGGCAAAATTTCTTTTACTGTTTCTATATATTTTCCAATATTTTCATCGTTTAAAGCTGAAATTGGAATTATATAATCAAAAGTATTTAAGCCTATGTAAGTTCTTTTTATTTGTTCAATTTCTCCTTCTTCTAAAAGATCGCATTTATTTATAAGAAGAATTTTTGGAGCATTTACTTTTTCTAAAATTTCCAAAATCATCTTATCAAGTCTTCCAATACTTAGAGAATTGTCAACAATAAAAGTCACTATATCAGAATCTTTTAGGCTATCTTCTGAAACTTCTAGCAAATGTTCTTGAAGTTTATTTCTTGGTGTTTGAATGCCTGGTGTGTCTAGAAAAATTATTTGTGAATTTTCGTCATTATATATTATTTTTATTTCATCTCTTGTAGTTTGGGGTTTGTTTGAAATTATTGAAATTTTTTCTCCCAATATTTTTTCCATCAAAGTAGATTTTCCTACATTTGCCCTTCCCACTACCGATACAAAACCTGATTTCATTTCTCCTCCAAATCTTTTTTTGAAAAGTTATATGGAAGAATATCATCAAGTCCATATATCTTATAATCATCAACTGAGTTGGCTATTACAATTTTTGAATCAGAATCTAAAAACTCTGCCATAAATTGCCTGCAAACTCCGCAAGGATAAGTCATATTACTATCTCCTGTAATAATTATTGTATCAATTTCTCTATCGCCTGCGCTTATTGCTCCTGCAAGTGCAGATCTTTCCGCACAAATTGTCACTGAATAAGCTGCATTTTCTATATTTACTCCCTTGTAAATATTTCCTTTTTTTGTCAAAACTAGGCTTGATACCCTAAATTTTGAATAAGGCGAATAAGAATTTTTTTTATTTTCTATAGCCATTTGTATTAATTCTTTTAAATCTTTTTTCATGAAAATACTCCAAATATTAATAAAGCTGTCGCCGTTCCCAAAATCGCTCCTCTTATAATTTCTGGAAGAGAATGGATATTTGCCTCAAAACGACTTTCTGCAACTATAATTGCAAGACCATAAAATACAAAAATCAAAAATCCTTCATCAATTCTCATTGAGCCAATTGTAGCAAGGCAAAAGGCAATTGATGTGTGTCCTGAAACAAATCCACCATGAAAAGCTGTTCCGTGGCCCTTGTAAAAAATTCCTTTAAAAAATATGGTAGAAATTATTACAATTGATACAGTTATAAGGGCAAGGTGGGATGGTCTTCTTGAAATTCTTAGCACAACTGATGATGAAAAATTTGCAACCTTATCAAAAAATACCAAATAAGCAATAAAAAGTGTGTTCATAGCTGACACAAAAGTTGCCGCCGCAGATAAGTCCTTGCTCGCTTTTGCCTCTTTTGATTTTTTTCCTCTACCACCAAGATTTACGGCTTGTTCAAGCGAAGTATTTAAAAGCTCACAAGAAATTACAAAGGCAATTGAAAAAACCAAAAACATCATCTCTACTCTTGAAACATTTAAAAACAAAGAAATAAATAAAACAAGAATAGAAGTTAAGACATGAAATTTCATATTTTTTTCATTATTTATAGCAAAAACCAAACCCTCAAAGGCATAATCAAATCCTTTTACAAATTTTTCCCCAGGACTTTTTGCTTTTGGAATATATTTTTCCGCCTCATCTTCTTTTTTCTTTTCTTCTTTTAATTCTTTTTTTACTTGGTCTTTTATTTCTTCAATTAATTGTTTTTCATCTTTCATTTGAATACTCCAAGATTTTTCATAACTTCTTTTTCTCTTGCTCTCATAATTTTTTTATCATCATCTTCAATATGATCATAGCCCAAAAGATGAAGAATTGAATGGCAAGTTAAATACATTACTTCTCTTTCAAAAGAATGTCCCAAATCATCTGCTTGCTTTCTTGCAACATCAAGACAAATTACAACATCGCCAAGCATAAGATAGGGTTTTTCCAATATATTTTCCCTATCTTCATTAAAAAAATCTTCAATTGGAAAAGATAAAACATCAGTTACCCTGTCAATTGACCTAAAATCTTTATTTAATTGTCTTATTTTTTCCTCATCAACAAAAGAAAGTGATACTTCACATTTTTTCTCATCAATATCTTCAAGCTTTAAAACTTCTCTAATAACTTTTTCAAGATATTTTTCAATGTTTACTTCTTCTTTTGTTTCATTATTTATTATTAAATTCATTTTTTTCTTTTTCCTTATCTGCCTTATCATAAGCTTCAATTATTCTTTGAACTAAAGGATGTCTTACTACATCGATTGAAGTAAATTCCATAAATTCTATTCCTCTAACATTTCTAAGAATTCTTGAGGCAGATTTCAAACCAGAATTTTTACCACGAGGAAGGTCGATTTGAGTTATATCTCCAGTAATAATAGCTTTTGATCCATAGCCAAGTCTTGTCAAAAACATCTTCATTTGCTCAAAAGTTGTATTTTGTGCTTCATCTAAAATTACAAAAGAATTATCAAGGGTTCTTCCCCTCATGTAAGCAAGAGGTGCAACTTCGATTACACCTTTTTCAACTAAATTTTGATAAGTTTCAAAACCAAAAATTTCAAAAAGTGCATCATAAAGAGGTCTTAAATATGGATCAACTTTATCTTGCAAATCTCCTGGCAAAAATCCCAAACTCTCTCCCGCTTCAACGGCAGGTCTTGTAAGAATAATTCTATTTACCTCATTATTTTTAAAAGCTCTTATCGCCATTGCAACAGCCAAATAAGTTTTTCCAGTTCCCGCAGGCCCAATTCCAAAAACCACATCATTATTTTCAATCATATTAACATAAGATTTTTGACCCAAAGTTTTTGGCTTAATTGGTTTGCCATTTGCTGTTGTAACAATAACTTTATCAAGAGAAGATTTTATAACTTCCTTATTTTCAGAAACAAGCATATCAGAAAAATATTTTAATTTTTGATAGTCAATATTTCCTTCTTTTTTTATTACTTGAATAATTTCTTCAATAAGTTTTTTTACAAGATTTAAATTAACCTCTTCTCCATTTAAACTTATATTTCCATTTTCAGTTTTAATTTTTACATCAAATCTGTTTTCAATATATTTTCTATTTTTATCAAAATTACCGAATAAACCCATAATTATTTCGGTATTATTTATTTCTATAATATCCTTAATTTTAATCACTCCTTTAGTTTATTATACCATCTTAGTTGCAAAAGAAAAAAGATGAGAAACTCATCTTTTTGCCTTTGGCTTTCCTATTATTTCTGAATAGATAATCGCCTTTTTTAATTCATTTTTTTCTAATTTTATTTTTTCATTTTCTTTCCAATAATCTTCGATTTGATTTTTTGAAATTTGTTCGGTTTTTTTGTATGATTTTTTTGCACTTACTTTTTTTTCATTGTAAGCTTGTTGATTTTTTCTTTCAAATCTTTGGTAATCATTTGTGTATGTTTTTTTGTTATTGGATTTATTTTTTGTATCTTTTGCAAGTGATGACATAGCTTGTCCAAATGTCATCTTCTTTTTTAATTTTTTTTGTTTTTTTAGATTATTATTTTCTTTTTTCTCTATATTTTTTAACCAAGTATCAAAATCTGGTGTATCTTTTCCTTCTTCTTTATTATTTTCTTTATCAAGAAGATAAATAAATTTATAAAACTTGGTTTTTAAATTATCTTTTGCCATTAAATTTCATCTCTGCTATCAGTTTCTGATATTTTATTTCTCATTTGAGTGTCGGCGTTTATATTTTTCATATTATAATAATCTAAAACTCCAAGATTTCCGCTTTCTAGTGCTCTTGCAATTGCTAGTGGAACTTTTGATTGGGCTTCTACTACTTTCGCTCTGTTTTCTTGTTCAAGCGCTATAGCTTGGGCACGTCTTTCTTCGGCTTTCGCTTGGGCTATATTTTTATCTGCTTCTGCTTGATCTCTTTGTAATTCTGCTCCAACATTACGTCCTATATCTACATCTGCAATATCTATTGAAAGAATTTCAAATGCTGTACCGCTATCAAGTCCTTTCATTAGAACTGTTTGTGAAATATTATCTGGATTTTCTAAAACTTCTGCGTGCGTATCTGATGAACCAACCGTTGTTACAATTCCTTCGCCTACTCTTGCTATAATTGTTTCTTCGCCAGCTCCTCCTACAAGTCTTTCGATATTTGCTCTTACAGTAACTTTTGCAATAACTTTAACTTCGATTCCATTTTTTGCAACGGCTGCTATGGTTGGTGTATTTATTACTTTTGGATTTACAGAAACTTGAACGGCTTCAAAAACATTTCTTCCTGCAAGATTCATTGCTGCTGCTTGTTGAAAATTCAAATCAATATTTGCTCTTTCTGCTGCAATCAAGGCATCTACAACTTGGTTTACATCTCCTCCTGATAGAAAATGACTTTCCAAATCAGAACTTGAAATTTGAATTCCTGCTTGATGAGATTTAATCAAAGCATAAACTATATGACTTGGATTAATTCTTCTAAATCTCATTGCAACAAGTGAGCCCATTGAAACTGGCACTCCAGATGATCTTGCTGTAATCCACAAACCAATTGGCACAAGTGTCAAAAATACTATTAAAAAAATTACTACTAAAGCTGGTATTATTATCGGCATTATATATCCTCCTTAACATAAATATGTCCATCTTTTATTTCTACAACTTCTATTCCTACATCTTTTTTGATGAAATCTCCATAAGTTTTTCCATCATAAATTTTTCCATCAATTGTAATTCTTCCTGTAGGTCTTAAAATACTTATCGTTTTTCCTTTTTTTCCTAAAAGATATGTATAATCTTTTTGGAATTATATCCTCTTTCCTTAGTTTGAGTATTAACTAGAACAGCCTTGTCAAATAAATTTGCAGAAAATCCTAATCTTACAAAAATTGTTACACTCAAAAAAATTGATGCCGCAGTAATTAGTAAAATCAAAATTCCAAATAGGGAATTATCAAAACTATCAATTAGCGAATATGTCGTTAAAATAATACCCGAAATTCCCATAATACCAAAACCAGGTACAAATAGCTCAATAGCAAGTAACAAAATGCCCGATATAAAAGCTATTATTGTCATCATATCTGCTTCGCCCCTGTCAAGATTTGACTTGTAAAAATATATAAATAAAGCTATTGCTATAAGAGTAAATAAAATTTTTTTATCAGTAAAAATTATAGCAACTATACATATAAATGCAAGCGTAAATGACAGAGCCAATAAAATATCCCCTAACATACTTCTCCTTTCTATAATAAATATTACATTATTTTTATACCCAAATTAAAAATAAAAAAGGAGAAATAATTTTCTCCTTTATACTAATTTATTAAATTTTTTAAAATTAATTTTCATCTACTAATTCTTTTAATCTTCCTGTTAATTTATATGGAACTTTTTTTAATTCTTCTATATTTTTCACTCCAACTAGAGCCATAAATATTTTTATTTTTGTATTTAATTCTTTCAGATATTTGATTGCATAATCGTAATCGCCTCTGAGTAGAAATGACAAAACTTCTCCAGAAATCGCACACATATCAGCTCCAATTATTAGAGATTTGCAAACATCACTCGAATTTCTTATTCCACCGCTTGCTATTAAGAAAAAATCATCAGACAAACTTCTTACATCAAGAATTGATTTTGCCGTAGGTATTCCCCATGAATAAAATTCTGAATAATCTTTGTCAAATATTCTCATATCTTCGATTTCTATAAAATTTGTGCCACCTTTTCCTGCAACGTCAATATATTTTACGCCGATATCTAAAAGTTTTTGACCTACTTCTTTGCTCATGCCAAAGCCAACTTCTTTTACAATCAAAGGCACTGAAATATTTTTGCTAATATTTGCCAAATTTTCAAAATTTTTAGAAAAATCTCTTTCTCCCTCATCCATTACGAGCTCTTGGGCAATATTTAAGTGAGCTTGCATAGCAGATGCTCCTATTAAATCTTTTGCAAATTCAAAATTTTCGATTTTATTTTCCCAACCGAGATTTCCAATTTTTATTACATTTTTATCTTTTAATAGGGAAAAAGACTCTCTTGAATCTTTATCTTTTATGGCTATGGATTCGCTTCCAACAGCCATTGGTATATTTAATTCTCTGCAAATATTTGATAAATCTTCGTTTATATCTTCACTTATTTCAGTTCCACCTGTCATTGCATTTACCATCACAGGCATAGAAATTTTATTTCCCATAAATTCTATTGATGTATCAATTTCATCAAAATTTACATTGCTTAGGGCATTGTGTTCCACATAAACGTTGTTTAATAATGTTTTTGACTTAAATTCACTTCTAAGATAATTTTCAATATGTTCGTCTTTTCTTTCTCTTCTTTTCTCGTCCATTTTCCCACCTGTTAATTATCTTCATTAAGGTTATTCACATCTTCATCGAAATAATTTTCATCTTCTGTATTTTCTTCGTCTTCTTGGTCTATATCTTCATAATCATCATCCAAATATTCTTCGTCTTCTTCATTACTATTTGAATTTTGATAATCTTCATTTGAATTTTCATTATCGTTAGTGTAAGTATAGTTTTGATATTCCCAATAAGAACTATCTTCTTTTTTCCATGATTTTAATTTATATTTTGAAAATACTTTATCAATTATCTTCCAAGTTTCTTCGTAATTAGGAATATAATAGCTTACTCCATCAATATATTGTGGATTTCCTGGAACAGTGTAAGTTTTACATTTTTCTGAAGAAAAATTAGACATTTTGCTAGCAAAATCTATCATAGTTCCCAATGGTAAATTTGTTTTTACATCTTTAAAATATGATTCAACCAAGGAAGTCATATTTATTGTTTTTGATTTTTTTACCAATTCATTTATGATTCCTTTCATAAACTCTTGTTGAGCATTAACTCTACCAAGATCAGCATTTTGGTAAATTTTTCTAGCTCTCAAGTAAGTTAATACATCTTGTCCGTTCATTTTATTCATTCCCGGTCTTATATGTGTATTTCCTTCATCAAGTCTTACTCCTTCAGGAACTTTGTAATTTACTCCTCCAATTTCATCAACTATATTTACAACAGCCTCAAAATTTATTTCAGCATAATAGTCAATATCAAGTCCCAAAAAATCTCTTAAAGTTTTTAACGTAAGTTCAATTCCACCATAAGCATGAGCGTGATTTACTTTTGTAAATTCATCCCTAACCTTTACTCTAGAATCTCTAGGAATTGATAAAATATCAACTTTTCCCGTCTCAGAATTTATTTTACAAAGCATAATTGTATCTGTCCTTGTAGGCTCAGGATTTTCTTTATTTTGACTTGCATCAACTCCAACCAAAAGCACAAGAATTTCGTTATCAACCTTTTTTCCCTTATTATTTTCAGCAGCCTCAGCCCCATAATTATCTATATTTTTTTTATCCTGTAATTTATTTAAATAGGCATTTGAAGAAAAAAATACAAATAATGCCACCATAATCGTTGTTAAAAATCTTTTAAATCTCATAATATCTCCTTCTCATCTTGTAATTATAGCATAAAAAAAGACTTAATAAAAATAAGAAATTTCAAAAAAATATGATATAATCAAATTATGATTAAGCTAATAACAATTGATATAGACGGAACCTTGCTTACAAATACAAGACGTCTTCCAAAAAAAAATAAAGAAATGATATTAAAGGCAAAAAAATTAGGAGCACATATAGCTCTAGTAAGTGGCAGACCATTTTCTGGAATTCTTCCTTATGTCAAAGAACTTGACCTAGAACACGAAGGTCATTTTTCAATTTCCCAAAACGGATCCTATATTTTTGACAACTACACTAAGGAAGTAATTACAGGAGTTTTTCAAAAACCAAAAGATTTAATCAATCTTGATAAGGCTTTAAAAAATTTTAAAGTTCAAGTTTCAGCCATGGATGATGATAGTTTTTATACAAGACATAAAAATCCAAATATTTTGACAAGATTTGATTCTTTTATTACAAAATTAAAATTACAAAAAATATCTTATAAAGATTTTGATGAAGATAAAAATTTTGGTAGATTTTTGGTTATGGGATGGCCTTGGAATATTGAAAAAGTAATGGACAATATGCCAAGTTTTGTAAACGAAAATTATTACTACGCAAAAACTGCTCCAGTTTTAATTGAAGTTATGAACAAAAACGCAAACAAGGGAAATGCCATAAAATTAATGAGTGAAAAACTTGGTTTCAAAATCGATGAAATTATGGCAATAGGAAATGAAATGAACGATATTCCCATGCTAGATATGGCAGGATTTTCCGTTGCAATGGAAAACGCCAACGATTATCTAAAACCCCACGCAGACTATATAACTTTATCAAATAATAAAGCAGGAGTTGGAGAAGCTATAGAAAAATTAATAGAAAATAATTTTGAAAAATTTTAAAAATTTAAATAAAAAAGCATTCCTAGATTTTTTCTAAGAATGCTTTTTATTTTCTTTAAATTTTTTGTATTTTACATAGGCGTTTGCGCCCATTAATATGCTTGCTAATAAAATTATCCACCAATATTTCTTTTCACTTATATATTGAATTACGGTAAGAATTATTAAAAGCACAAAAGTTATTGCACTTGTTATAAATTCCAAAATCCTATAATCTTTGAAAATATTATTATTTGACATCTTTATCTATCACTTCATCCAAAGTTTTCCAAGATAAAAGTGCGCATTTTACTCTTTGTGGCATATTTGAAATATTTTGGAAAGCTGCCGCATCTCCAATTTTTTCCAAATCTTCATCACTTATATCTTCTCTTTTTATCATGCCAATATAAATTTTTGCCATCTCTTTCGCTTCATCAATTGTTTTTCCTACAATTTCATCACACATTACAGAAGTTGCAGCTTGGCTTATTGCACAACCGTGTCCTGTAAAAGCTGCCTCTGTTATTACATTTCCATCATGTTTTAATTCCAAAACAATTTCATCTCCACATGAAGGATTGTGGCCTGGCTCTTTTATATCTGGATTTTCTAAATTTCTTTTATTTTTTTGATTTCTAGAATTTTCTAAAATCACTTGAGTATAAACATCATTTAAGTCCATTAAAGTCCCATCACCTTTCTTACATTTTTAAGCTCTTTTGCAAAATATTCTACTTCTTCTTTAGTATTATATATGGCGAATGATGCTCTGCAAGTTGAAGATACATCAAGATAGGTGTGAAGTGGCATTGCACAATGGTGTCCGCTTCTTACAGCAATTCCTTTCATATCCAAAATTGTTGCAACATCGTGTGGATGAATATCATCAAAAGTAAAAGCTACAACTGATCCTGTATTTCTTTTTTCTGGGAAAAACACTTTTATATTATCAATGTCTTTAATCAAATCATAAGCATATCTTGCAAGTTTATTTTCATGTTCATAAATATTTTCAACACCAATTTCACTCATAAAATCAATGGCAGCAGAAAGTCCTACAACTCCACCTACATCTTGAGTTCCTGCTTCAAATTTTTGGGCAGGTTTTGCAAAAGTAGATTCTTGTTCATAAACATATTCAATCATATCACCACCAAGATTATATGGTTTTAATTTTTCAAGCAAATCATATTTTCCATACAAAATTCCGATTCCCATTGGTCCATACATTTTATGTCCTGAAAAAGCAAGAAAATCACAATCCAAATCTTTTACATCAATTTTTTTGTGAGGAGCAAGTTGGCAAGCATCTACTATTGAAATTGCCCCAACTTCATGAGCAAGTTTTGTAATTAACTTTTGATCAGTCATCTCTCCAGTCACATTTGATGAGGCTGTGATTGAAACAATTTTTGTTTTATCTGTGATTTTTTCTTTCAATTCGTCATAATTTAGAGAATAATCATCATTTAAATAAACATATTTTAAAATTGCCCCAGTTTCTTTGCAAACTCTTTGCCAAGGAACTAAATTTGCATGGTGCTCTAAAATTGAAATTACAATTTCATCACCTTTTTTCAAATTATCACAAGCGTAAGAATAAGCTACAAGATTTAAAGATTCTGTTGCATTTCTTGTATAAATTATTTCTTCATCTTTGTTAGCATTTATAAAATCTCTAACTTTTTTTCTGGTATTTTCAAAAGCCTCTGTCGCCTTCCAAGATAAAAAGTGAGCACCTCTGTGAGGATTTGCATTTGAATATTTGTAATAATCTGCTTGAGCATTTATAACTGAAATTGGATTTTGGCTAGTTGCCGCAGAATCTAGATAAATAACTTTTTTCCCAGTATTTTTTTCGTCCAAAAATGGAAATTCTTTTCTTATTTTTTCTATATCCATCTAATCCCTCGTATTCATTGTGTGAACTTTATATCTTACTTTTTCTCTCAATTCTTCGTGGTCAATTTTATCAATTGTTGGAGCAAAATTTGCTTCAAGCATCAAGCTTTCTGCTTTTCTTTTGGAAAATCCTCTGCTCATTATATAAAACAACATCGCCTTATCAAATCTTCCAACGCTTGCAGCGTGTTCTCCTGCTACATCTTTTTCTTCATTTAATAAAACGGGAGCTGACCTGTTTATGGCATCTGGGCTTAGCATTACTGCATAATCTCCAATTTTTCCATCAGCGTGTTCACATCCTCTTTTAAGATCAACTACACCTTTCCATCTTTTTTCAGCTTTTCCTTTAAGGGCACCATTAAACATACAATTTGATTTTGTTACTTTTGCCTTGTGATCGTTGAAAGCACCAATATCAAGAAAATCTTCGTTTTGTTTGAAATAAACTCCATTTTCTTCAAGATTTGATTCTTCTCCATCAAGGAAATTTCTAATATTTACATAAGACTTGTCTGCACCAAGTTCAATATAAGAAATATCAAAATTTGCCCTGTCGCCAATAATTGATGAAATTTGTTGTAGGTTAAGAGAATTTTCTAATAAATCTACTACTACAACCAATTTTACAAAAGAATCTTCTTCAAGATTTACTCTTATCAAAGAATTTAGGTAAGAAGATTCTCCTTTTGTTTGAGAAAAATTAATTAAAAATGAAGATTTTGATCCTTTTTTTGCATTTATATCAATTTTATTAACCAATTGATTTGAATTTTCGTCGAGATTTAAATTTATAAATTCTAAATCTTTTTCTCCATCAACATCTCTATAAATATCTAAATTATTAAATTCTTTATTTTCTATCAAGAAATCTTTTGAAAGTCCATAATTTTTTTGATTAAAAATTTCATCTAAAGATTTATTTTTATCATTTGAACTTTCAAAATTTTTATAAGCTTTATTTTCATTTAAACTTGGAGCTTTTTTACTATAATTTAACTTGGTATATGACCAAGTAGGCTCTCTCATTACATTTACTTTTTCCATCAGCCATTTGCTCCTTCCAATTCCATATCAATCAAATTATTCATCTCAACTGCATATTCCAAAGGCAATTCTTTTGCAACCGGCTCTGCAAATCCTCTTACTATCATAGATTTTGCTTCGTTTTCTGGAATTCCCCTACTCATTAGATAAAAAATTTGTTTTTGGTCAAGGGAACCAATTTTTGCCTCGTGACCGCAATCAACTTCATCATTTCTAATATCAAGAGTTGGAATTGTATCTGATTTTGATTCGCGTGATAACATTAAGTTTTCACAATCAACGGTTGACTTTGATCCTTTGGCATTTTTACCAATTTTTACATAAGATCTTGTCATAGATTTTCCATTTCCTTGAGTAATGGATTTTGTAAGAGCAGTTGAGTAAGTGTTTGGTGCGTTGTGAATCATTGAACAGCCATTGTCAATATATTGACCGTTTGATGCATAGGTAATTCCTGTATATTCTGCTCTTGCTCCTTCGCCATTTAAAATTGTGGTTGGATAAAGCATTGAAACTTTTGAACCAAATGATCCAGAAATCCATTCAACTTGACCGTTTTCTTCAACGATTGCTCTTTTTGTATTAAGGTTGTACATATTTCTTGACCAGTTTTCTATTGTAGAAAATCTTACTTCAGCATCTTTGTGAACAAATATTTCTACGCTTCCTGCGTGAAGATTTACAACATTATATCTTGGTGCAGAACATCCTTCTATAAAATGAACTTTTGCTCCTTCTTCTGCAATAATCATTGTGTGTTCAAATTGCCCAGCTCCTGGAGCATTCAATCTATAATAAGATTGGAGAGGAATATCTACATTTACTCCCTTTGGAACATAAATTAAAGAACCACCAGACCAAACTGCACCGTGAAGGGCTGCATATTTGTGAAGTGTTGGAGGAATTGCTCTTTGAAAATATTTGTGAACAATTTCTTCATGTTCTCTCAAAGCTGTATCAAAATCTGTAAAAATTACTCCTTGATCTGACAAATGTTTTTGAATTGAATGGTAAACTTCCTCACTGTCATATTGAGCTCCAACTCCTGCAAGAGATTCTTGCTCAGCTTGAGGAATTCCTAACCTATCAAAAGTATCTTTTATTTCTTCTGGAAGAGCATCCCAATTGCTTTTTTTGTCAGTTTTTGGCTTAACATAAGTTGTTATATCTGCCATATTTAATTCAGAAAGATCAGGTCCCCATGATGGATTTTCTGTTTTTTCAAAAATCAAAAGAGATTGAAGTCTTCTTTTTAGCATCCACTCTGGTTCATTTTTCTTTTTTGATAATTCTTCAACTATTTTTTTATTTAAACCCTTGTCGGAAATATCTGAGTATTCAAATTTGTCAATGACATCATAAATACCCCTATCAATATCCTTAAAGGATGATTCATCAAATTTTTTTTCTGTCATATTAAACCCACTCATATCCTTCTTTTTCAATTTTTTCCATTAGGCTTGCATTAGATGTTTCTTTGATTACACCGTCTTTTAAAACATGAACATAATCAACATCAATGTTTTCTAATAATTCATTGTGGTGAGTTACAACTATTACAGCATTATCTTCATTTAAATAATTTTTGATTCCTTCACTTACAATTCTTACCGCATCAACGTCAAGTCCTGAATCAGTTTCGTCAAGCATAGCAAGTTTTGGATTTAAAATTTTTAATTGCAAAATTTCAGATTTTTTTCTTTCTCCACCAGAAAATCCCACATTTACATATCTATTTGCATATTCCTCAGATAATTTTAAATCATCCATTTCTTTTTTTAGTTCTTTATTAAATCCTAAAATTGAAGGTTTTTTTCCTGTAACTTCTTCTTTTGCTTGCTTTAGAAAATCTCTAAGCTTTACACCATTAATCGCATCAGGAGATTGGAAAGACATAAAAATTCCTGCCTTTGCTCTTTTGTCAGTTGTTAAATCTGTTATATCTTCTCCTTCAAAAAATATTTTTCCTTCTGTTACATCATAAACTGGATTTGCCATTACAGCGTTCATGAATGTAGATTTTCCTGAACCATTTGATCCCATTATTACATGAACTTCTCCAGCATTAACTTTTAAATTTATTCCTTTTAATATTTCAGTATCTCCAACTGAAACATGTAAATTTTCAACTTTTAATAATTCTTTCATTTCTTACCTCTTTTTTCCTAACTTTTGAGAAAATAAATTTATATACATTTAAAGTATACTGCTTTAGTACGGATTGTCAAAACTTGAAATCTTAACATTTTTATATGAAATTTTAAAAAATAATTTTTAAATTTTTTTAGCCTTACAAAATAATTGATTTTAAAAATTTTCGCAAATAAAAAACACTTTTTCTATCAAAAGTGTTCTCTAAATAAGTATTAATTTTTATTTTTAAGTAAATTTAAATTCCTAATAATTAGATAATTTATTTTCTACCAAATCAACTAAACTTTTTACAGCTTCTTCTTCGTCATCGCCTTGAGCCTTTATTATAATTTCTTCGCCTTTTCCGGCACTCATAGACAAAACTGACATAATTGATTTTGCATTATAAATTCTTCCATCTTTTTCTACATTTATATCGCACGTATGCTTGACAGCTTCTCTAATAAATATAGAAGCAGGTCTTGCGTGTAAACCGATTTCATTTACAAGCGTAACTTTTTCCTCGTACATATTACCTCCATTAATTGTTGATAAATAAAATTCTATAACTATTATTTTTTTAACTATAATCCTTAAATCTTAAATATATTATACACGTTTTCCTATCATAATACAATACTTGCATTTTTGAAAATAATAGTTAAAAAAATATTAAATTTTTAGAAAATGATTTCCTTTTCTGTAAATATTATAGCACGAAAAAATTTTTTAACAAGGATTTTAAATATCTTACTTAGCAAAATAAAAAAAGAGGTGCAAACCTCTCTGACTGTTGACAAAATATAAACTTTTCCCATTCGACCAGATAAACAACCGCCTGTTTCGATTGTTTATCCCTATTCATCGTGAACAACGAGTGGAGAAATCTCATGAGATCTCTCCATGCGTTCATTTCACTCACACTAAAACACCTTTGCTTTGCAAACTTTTTCGTGCTTTATCACTTAGTTTTAGGGATGATTGTGCCAAATCAAGGCACAACCATCTAGTCAAGATGGTGTCTAGCCTTTTTTTATTTTTAAATTAATAATGAATTACTAAACTGACTTTATCTCCCCTATGAAAAGCTACAAATCTCTTTTTATTTTAATTCTTTTAAAAGTTCTATTAAAAATTTATAATTATTTTCTGTTGATTTTATATTTACTCTTTCTTCTGGGCTGTGAGCGCCTTCTATTTCTGGGCCGAATGATACCATTTGGGTTTGGTTCATATTTTGTTTTAACAAACCACACTCAAGCCCACCGTGAGTTGTTAAAACTTCTGGTTTTTCTCCATTTAATTTTTCCCAAACATTTTTCATCATTTCCAAAAGTTCGCTGTCTTCTCTTTCCCAGCCTGGATATTCATTTGATGTTTCTACTTTTGCTCCAAACATTTCTACTTGTTTTTTTATAACATCTCTTCTAAATCTTTTTGCTGATGTCACTTCGCTTCTTGCAAGAATTACAAAACTTATTTTTTTATCATCTTCTTCAATCAATCCAAGATTTGAACTTGTAACTAAATTTCCAGCATATTTTTTTACAGGTCCATCTGCTACAATCATTGTTGCATTTACAATTTTTTCTGACAAATCTCTTGTTAAAACTTCTCCATCAAATTTACATTCTTCTATAATTATTTCGCCTTTTGGATCTGAATTTTTGTATTCGTGGATAATTTCATCTTTTATTATTTCTAGATTTTTTATCGCTTTTTTTGCATCATCTACTTCTACTATCGCAAATGCTTCTGATGGAATTGCATTTCTTTTTACTCCACCTGAAATTTTTCCTATCCTATATGAATCTAATCCATCAATTATTCTAACAAGTCCCTTGATTGCATTTAATTTGTACTTATCAATTTCCATTCCAGAATGTCCACCTTGGAAATTTTTAAGCTCAATTGAAATAAATTCTCCGTGTGCTTTTTCATATTCTTTTTCAAAAGAATATTTTATATCCATTCCACCAGCACATCCAATTGTAAGAATTCCTTCTTCTTCGCTGTCGATATTTAATAAATATTTTGGATCATTTAATTTTTTTGTATCTAAATTATTAACTCCAACCATGGATGTTTCTTCGCCAGTTGTTATTAAAACAGAAATTGGACCGTGTGAAATTTTCTCATCATCCAAAATTGCAAGAGCGTAAGCTACTGCTATTCCATCATCTGCCCCAAGAGTAGTCTTGTTTGCTCTAAGCCATTCTCCATCTATTACAAGCTCAATTGGATCTTTAGAAAAATCGTGGTCTGAACCATTTTCTTTTACACAAACCATATCCATGTGTCCTTGAAGTAAAACTTCTGGATAATTTTCAAAGCCCTTGCTTGCTTCTTTCTTTATATATACATTTAAAAAATCATCTTGCCAATATTCTAAATTTCTTTTTTTTGCAAAATCTACCAAAAAATTTGAAATTTCTTTTTCATTTCCGCTTTCTCTTGGTATATTTGAAATTTCTTTAAACCAATGAAAAACTTCTTTTGGTTGTAAATCTTTATAATCCATATTTCCTCCTATTTTTATTTTTTTAAATATTATACTTTTAATTGTAGAAATAAAAACACGAAAATTTTCAAAAGAAAATAATAAATATTAATTTATTTTTCAATAAAATCTTCTTTTATTTGCTCTAATTTCCAATATGTAGTAAAATTTTTATATAAAATTAGAGTGGGGAGATATATGATTAATACTTATTTATTATGCGGTGGACCTTCAAGCGAGCATGAAATAGCTCTTAGAAGTGCCCTTAATATTTCAAAAAATTTAGACAAAAACAAATACAATTTAAAAATTGTTTATATTGATAAAAAAGGTAGATTTTCAAAAGCTTTCGATTTTATAAATACAGACGATGAATTTGAGCTTGTAAAAGAATGCAAAGAAAATATTTTAGAATCAATTTCTGATTTTCTTTTAGAATTAAAAGATAAGGATAAGGAAAATACAATTATAATTCCTTGTGTTCACGGAACTTATGGAGAAGATGGAACTATCCAAGGATTTTTGGATGCAATTGACACAGCTTATATTGGAAATGGACTTTTGTCATCTTCTGTTTGTATGGACAAGGTTACCGCAAACGACATTTTCGAAAAAAATAAATTAAAACAAGCAAGATACCTTTATGCTAACGAAGAATCTTTTGACCTTGATTTTGCAAAAAAATGCGAAGAATATATTAAGTTTCCAATGATTGTAAAACCATCAGCAAATGGTTCATCAGTTGGAGTAAACAAGGCTGAAAACATAGACGACCTTTTAAAATTTGGAAAAGAATCTTTAAAATATGATGAAAAAATCTTAGTTGAAGAAGCAATAATAGGTCAAGAAGTAGAAATCGCCATAATCGGCGATAATAAATTAATTGCATCAAAGCCAGGAGCTTATGTAACTGACCATATTTTCCTTGACTATGATGCAAAATATTTTGACAAATCCACAAAAGAAATGCTTCCTTATCCAATGGATGAAAATCTTGAAAAAGATTTGTTAGAATTTGCAAAAAAATGCTACAAGGCTTGTGGCTGCCAAGGATTTGCAAGAGTTGATATATTTTTAAAAGATAATGAATTTTACATCAACGAAATAAACACCTTCCCTGGCTTTACCCCAACTTCATTTTTTGCAAGACTTTGCAAAATTAGTTTTAACCTAGAATTTTCACAAATTCTTGATATGCTAATTGAAGAAGGTTTTAAAAGTTTTCAAAAAAGGAGATTTAAATGATTGAAAGAACTTTAGAAGAAATTGCACAAATGCTTGGTGGAGAAATTTCAAACCAAAAGTATTCTAAAACAAAAATCAAAGGAATATCAATTGATTCTAGAACAATCAAAAAAGATAATCTCTATATACCAATAGTTGGAGAAAAATTTGATGGAAGAATTTTTATAGAAGAATGTGAGAACTCCGGAGCTGTTGCCTTTTTGATTGACGAAAATTACAAAATTCCAAAGTCAATTTCAATTCCCTTTGTAAAAGTTTCTGATACAAAAAAAGCCTTGCAAGATTTGGCAAGAGCATACAGAGATGAGCTTGACATAAAAATAATTGCAATAACAGGTTCAAATGGCAAGACAACCAGCAAAAATTTGATTCATTCAGTTTTATCAGAAAAATATAAGGTAGAAAAAACTCAAGGAAATTTGAATAATGAAATTGGAGTTCCTTTGACTCTTTTGGATTTTTCAGACAAAACACAAATCGGTGTGGTCGAAATGGGCACAGAAGATTTTGGAGAAATTTCTCTCCTTTCAAATATCGCAAAACCAGATATGGCAATGATTACAAATATTGGCGATGCTCATCTTTTAAAATTAAAATCAAGAGAAGGAATTGCCAAAGCAAAACTTGAAATTCTTGAAGGCCTAAAAGATGATGGAACTTTTATCTATAATGGCGATGATGAAATATTAAAAAAAGTTCTTCCTTCCTATACAATAAAACAAAAAACAATAAGTTTTGGAGAAGAAGATGAAGTGGATTTTAAAGTATGCCCAAAAGAATTTTCAAGCACTTACACAAAATTCTCATACGAAAACGAAGATTATTTAGTTCCTTTGCTAGGCACTCATCAAGTTTATAATGGAGCTTTGGCAGTTCTTATTGGAAAATTATTTAATCTTTCTTATGAAGAAATTGATAATGGTCTAGCCAAAGTATCAAATAATGCAAACAGAAATGAATTAATAGAAAGAAATGGCTTTGACATTCTTGACGATGCCTACAAATCAAATCCCCAATCTTTAAAACAAGGACTTGAGCTTGCAGGATTTTTGGATGGATATTTAAATAAAATTGTAGTTTTGGGAGATATGCTTGAGCTTGGCGATGGAGAAAAAAATCTTCATTACAAATCAGGACTTGATATAGATCCAAAAAAAATAAATTATTGCCTATTCTATGGCCCACTTTGCAAAGAAATGTACAAGGCAAGTCTTGAAAATTTCCCAGAAAACAGAAGTTTTTATTTTGAAAACAAAAATGACCTTATAGATAAGTTGAAATTTTTAATAACAAAATCAACTTTAGTTTTTGTAAAAGGTTCAAGAGGACTTCACATGGAAGAAGTTATAGAAGCAATTTATGATTTAAGAGTATAAAAAATAAAAATAGAAAAGATTAATTATTGGAGGAATTATGATATATACAGTTACCCTAAATCCATCTGTGGATGTAATTTTAGAAGTAAAAAACCTGAATATTGGCGATAAAAACCATGTATCTGATGAATTTACCCTTCCAGGAGGCAAGGCCCTTAATGTTTCTAGGGTTTTATCACAATTAAAAATCCCTACAATTGCAACTGGATTTACAGGTGGACATCAAGGAAGATTTATAGAAGACTGGCTTGATAAAGAAAATATCATGACAGATTTTGTAAATATCGAAGAAGAAAATAGAACAAATATAAAATTATTACTAGATAACGAAGAAACAACAATAAATTCAAAAGGTCCAAACATAAGCCACTACGAAGTAGATGAACTTTTATATTATTTATCAAGAGTTGGCGAAGGCGATACAATTGTTATGGGAGGATCAGTCCCACCAATGGAAGAAAAATCTGACAAAGATATTTATTCTAGAATGGTTTCAATAGCAAAAGCAAACAAAGCGCAATTTATAGCAGATATACCAGCAGAATATTTACCAGACGTTATAAAAGAAGGACCAATTCTAGTAAAACCAAACATAGAAGATTTGATGGAAATTTTTGGAACAAAAATTGAAACAATAGAAGATATGGACAAATACGGCAAAAAAATTATAGAAATGGGAGCACAAAACGCCATAGTTTCATACGGCAAAAAAGGCTCAATGTTTTTTAGCCAAAATGGACATTCATATATATCCGAAGAAATTCACATAAATGAAGTAGTAAATTCAGTAGCCTGTCGTGATTCAATGATAGGAGGATTTATAGGAACTTTAGTAAGATCAAGCGATTATCTCGAAGCATACAAAGTTGCCGTAGCAGCAGCAACAGCAACAGCAGAAGTGCTAGACCTACCAACAAGAGAAGAAATTGAAAAAATAATACCAAAGGTAGTAATAAACCAATTTTCTTAAACAAAAGTGTTGGCATAAACCAACACTTTTATTATAAAAAATTTTTTATTAAAGGAGAACAAACAAAAAGGAGAAATAATGAATAAAAAAACTATAAGTATAATGCTAGCTTATGTAGGCGTATTAACCGGAGCAGGACTTGCAAGCGGTCAAGAGCTAATGCAATATTTTATTTCCTTTGGAATATCAGGGCTATTTGGACTTATAGCCATAGGAATTTTGCACGTTTTAGTTGGAGGAATAATTCTTCAACTTGGCTCTCACTATTTAGCAGAAAGTCATATCGATGTCATCGAAGAAGTTTCAAGCAAATATTTGACAAAATTTATGGATTTTGCCCTAATAATTAATTGCTTTTTGATGGGTTTCGTAATGATAGCAGGTGCAGGCTCAAATTTAAATCAACAATTTGGATTTAAACCATGGGTTGGCTCACTAATTTGTACCCTACTAGTAATTTTTATTGGAATGTTAGATTTCGATAAAGTAACAAAAGTAATCGGTGCCTTTACACCTCTAATAATTATTTTTGCTATCCTTGGAGCAATTTATACTTTTATAACCATAAAACCAGATTGGCAAAGTCTAAATCAAATTGGACAAAGTGTAAAATCCCCACTTCCAAACATAGGCTTATCCACGCTAAATTATTTTGGCTTGTGCATGATTAGCGGAATCTCCATGGCATTTGTCCTAGGAGGAAGCAAAACCGACTCAGCCGAAGCAGGACTTGGAGGAATGCTTGGAGGATTGATGGTAGCAATTCTTACAGCACTAGTAGGCCTTACCCTATTTTTTACCCTACCAATGATAAAAGATTCCGACATACCAATGCAAATTGTTTTAGAAAATATCCACCCTGTTTTGGGACTTATGATGTCTTTAATTATTTTTGGAATGATTTTTAACACAGCCATTTCCCTATTTTATTCAGCCGCAAGAAGATTTTCCGATACAGAAAATAAATTTAGAAGAAATTTAATAATATTTACCCTAATGGGTTTTGGACTTTCATTTTTAGGCTTTAAAAAATTAATGTCAATCCTCTATCCAATACTTGGATATTTAGGAATGATACTTACAATTATCCTAGTAGTTGCTTGGTTTAATGAAAGAGAAGAAATCAAACACGAAATGAGAAGAAGATTTGCAATATCTGTTCTTACAAAAAGAAAACTAGATGACGACGAAGAATTTGGAAAAATGGAAAAAGAAAAACTAGAAAGATTAGCAGAAAATTCCATAATAGACAACAAAGAAATAAAACAAGCCGTTCACGAAGAAGTGAAAGAAGAATTAGAAGAAGAAAATAGCGAAGAATAATAAAATTTAGACTGGATAAGGGCATAAATTCCCTTTTCCAGTCTATTTATTTTGCCATATTTTAAAAAGAGATCCCTCCATGCACTCCACTTCGTTTCGTTTAGTCGGGATGGGTAATTCTAAATTTAATTTTATTACTAAAGAATTATTTTATTTTTTAAATTTCTTACACCAATTTCCCAAAATAAAAAAGCTTACTAATCAAAGTAAGCAATTTTTTATATTCCCATAATTAATTTTGCAATTTGGAAATAGCATATTAATCCTATTGAATCTACAATTGTTGTTATTAGTGGACTTGCCATTATTGCTGGGTCAAAGCCTAATTTTTTTGCTCCCATTGGAAGTAAGGCTCCTACAACTTTTGCTATAATTATTATTACAAAAATTGTTATTCCTACTATGGCTGCAACTTCCATAGCTACTCCGTCAAATAATAGGCATTTTAAAAATGCTAAAAATGACATTATAACTCCTACTATAACTCCAACTTCAAATTCTTTAAATACTACTTTATACCAATCTTCAAGCTCTACATCGCCTGTTGCCATTCCACGTATTACAAGAGTTGATGATTGGCTTCCTGCGTTTCCGCCGGAGTCTGTTAGCATTGGTATAAACATATTTAGGGCAATTATTGATTCTATTACCCTTTGACTTGATTTTAAAATTGTTGATGTAAATGAAGCCGAAACCATCAAAAACATTAGCCAAGGCAATCTGTTTTTTGCAAGTTTTAAGGCTGATGTGCTTGAATATTCTTCTTCATCTGGTGTTGTACCAGCCATTCTTTGGAAATCCTCAGTTGTTTCAAGTTCCATTATATCCATAATATCGTCAACTGTAATTATTCCAATAAGCCTTCTTTCGCTATCAACAACTGGCAAAGCTGTAAAACCATATCTTCTAAAAGTTTTTGCTACATCTTCTTGGTCTTCGTAAGCTTCCACGCTGATTACATCTTCATACATCAAATCTTTAACTTTTGTATCTAATGAGCTTGTTACAATCAACCTTAGTGAAACATATCCCAATAAAGATTTTGTAGTATTTGTTACATAACAAGTGTAAATAGTTTCTTTTGTTGAACCTACTTTTTTTATCCTGTCCAAAACTTCTTGGCAGGTCATTTCTGGATTTACTTCTACAAATTCTGTTGTCATCAAACTTCCAGCAGAATCTTCTGGAAATTGTAAAAATTGATTTACTCTTTTTCTCATTTCAGAATCAGAATTTCTCAAAATTCTTTTTACAACAGTTGCAGGCATTTCCTCAAGCGTATCAATTACATCATCGAAATTTAAAGCTTTCACAATAGCATCAAGCTCAGGATCTGTAATAGAAGTCAAAAGTCTGTGCTTGCCATCTTGTTTTAATTCAGCAAACACCTCAGCGGCATCATCTTTTCTCAAAAGCCTATAAACAATCAAGCTTTCTTCATTGTCAAGCTCAGACATAAATTCTTCTATATCTACGGGGTTAGTTCTTCTCAAAGAATCCTTTAAAGCCGGAATATCTTTTTTTTCTAAAAGATTATTTAGTTCTTCAATCCTTTGCTCGCTGTTATAGCTGTTCATAATATCACCCCTTAATTTCTTCTAATAATGTATCCAAAGCCTTATTAAATTGAGTATCCTTGTCAAGATTTTCTATATCCAAAGCTCCATTTTCACTTTTATCTTCAACTTCTACATCAGGTTTTACACCAATTTTGTGAATTTTAGTTTTGTTTGGTGTAAAATATTCGCTAATAGTAATTTTTACACCAGACCCATCATCAAGAGGGAAAAGTTTTTGAACAATGCCCTTACCAAAAGAAGTTTTCCCAACAATTTTTGCTCTTTTTCTATCCTTAAAAGCTCCAGCCAAAATTTCAGACGCAGAAGCAGAATTTTCATTTATAAGAACAGTCATAGGAGTTTTGTCCATTTCCTTGTCGCTTTTTTCAACAATTTCTTTGCCTTTTTTGTCAACAGTTGAAACAATTACACCCTCATCCAAAAAAGTATCACAGATAGCAAGACACACATCAAGCCCACCGCCAGGATTATTTCTAAGATCCATCACAATACCATCAACCTTAGCATCCTTCAAAGCCTTTAGCTCCTTGCCAAATTCTTCCTTAGTAACATCCTCAAATTGTTTTATTTTTATATAGCCGATTTTTTTGTCATCTTTTTCAACAACTTTGCTTTCAACAGTATCAACCTTTACATCGGCTCTTTCAACATCAATATCTTTTTCCTCAGCCTTGCCCTCAGAATTTTTTCTAAGGACAGTAATCTTTACCTTTTCTCCAACATTTCCCCTGATTTTTGACACAGCCTCTTCCAATTGGTCAGAAGAATAAGAAACACCATCAACCTTGGTAATATAATCGCCAACTTGTATGCCAGCCTTTTTTGCAGGAGATTCATCAAAAACAGAAATCGCCTTGATATATCCCTCATCACTAGCTTGAACAGCTACACCAATGCCCGCATATTTCCCATTAACATCTTCCATAAGTTTGTCAAATTCTTCCTTTGTATAATAAGCAGTATAAGGATCGCCCAAATTTTCAAACATTCCCTTCAAAGAACCATCATATAATTGCTTATCCTCATAATCAAAAAGGAAATTCTCATCAATCAATTCCTTCATAGCTTCCATAGAAGCCATGTGCTTTTGATTTTGTTCAGAAATCATACGATTATCATTAGAAGAATTCTTTCCGAGAGTAAAACCCGTAAAGCCAGTCCCTATAATCAATAAAAAGGCCAATAAAACCTTACCAATCTTTTTCATAATACCTCCAATTAAAATTTAAAAACCAAAATATGATTTTTATAGAAATTAAATACCTATCAGTATTCTTATATTTTAACATATATAGACCTTTTTTTAAATAAAAGAAAAAGGCAAAAAAAGAATAAATCAATAAAAACAAAAATTGATTTATTCAAAATTAACATCAAAAATTAAAACCAAAATATTTCTCAACAAAATCTTCTTGAATACCAGCCTTTACACTATTTTTTACATCAATCCCCTTAATTATTTCAATCAATTTCAAAGCCAAAAAAACACTAGCACCAGCGCCCCTTGACGTAAAAATATTTCCATCCACAACAATAAGCTTGTCACTTTTAATTTTTCCAACATTCAAAAGGCTTTTTTCCACACTAGGATGACAAACAAGATTCCTATCATCAACAATACCTGCCCTATCAAGAACAGTTGGCCCTGCACAAATAGCACAAATAATTTTTTTCTCCTCATCAAATTTTTTTACAATATCAATAAC
This sequence comes from Anaerococcus sp. HMSC065G05, assembly GCF_001812365.1. NCBI lineage: Bacteria > Bacillati > Bacillota > Tissierellia > Tissierellales > Peptoniphilaceae > Anaerococcus > Anaerococcus sp. HMSC065G05. The sequence goes on along the minus strand of NZ_KV808696.1, from coordinate 1,419 downwards.
CCTTTTATCATCCCTAAGATTTTTCGCACCCACACTACCCCCAGGAATATAAAGCCCATCATAAAAATCCAAATCAATATCATCAATAAGCCTATCCGCCTTAACAATAATATTGTGAGAGCCACAAACAAACAAATCATCGCCAACAGAAACCGTATCAACAAAAATATCAGCCCTTCTAAAATAATCAACCAAAGTTAAAGCCTCAATCTCCTCAAAACCATCAGCCAAAAAAACTAAAAATCTATCCATAAATTCCTCCATAAATCTATTATACCCACACCCAAAAGTCATATAAAAAAATTACATTAATAAAATAAATTTATAATTTTCCATAAAAACTTTTTAATAAAAACAAAATAAAATCAAAAATCTCAACAAAAAAATGAAGACCCGAAGGTCTTCACTAAAAATTATTTTTTATTTTCGAAAAAATTAATTTTCTTCATTTTTTCTTTTTTTAGAAGCGAATAATCCGCTTACTGCTGCAGCCAATGTTGCTAAAATAGTTGCAGAAGAACCTACACCTGTTTTAACATTTTTGCCTGTATTAGAGCTATTAACTCTATTTATGCTTCCACTAGCACCAGCATTTGCTTTTTGATTTACCAAATCATTTCCTTTAATGATGTCAACTGAACCATCTGGATAAGTTATTGTAGCAGTTCCATCTTTTCCAATCTCAACTTTTGTTCCTTGTGGGAATTTATCTTTATTAGCGTCTTCAATTGCTTTTTTAACCTTGTCTTTTTCCTCATCAGTTAAGTTGTTCTTATCCTTAACTTCAGTTTTTGAAGGAACAGTTGGATCAGTTTTGTCTGCTATTGTTTTATTATCATCTTTATCAGAATTGTTGTCATCTTTTCCTTTTTCGTGTCCTTCAACTGGAACTTCGATTTCAACTTTTCCGCCTGGTAGATCTGGATCTTCAATTGTCACAGTGATTGGTCCATCAACATTTGTTCCTGGAGTTACAATTACATTTCCATCTTTATCAATTTCAACCGGAACGTCTTTGCCATCTTCATCTTTAGCTGTAACTTTTGTATCATCATCAGGATTTTCAACTTTGATGCCAGTATCTTGTTTATCATCAGTTGGTTTAACTGGTTTAACATCTCCGCCTACTTTTGTATCCTTACCTTTAACTTTAGTTTCAACTTTATCTGATCGTTCTTTTCCATCTTCTGTTGCTGTTGCACTAATAGTTTGACCTTCTGTCATTCCTTCAGGTGCATCAACAGACCAGTTACCTTGATCGTCAGCTGTAGTTTCAGACCCATCTCCATTTGGATAAAATACATTAACTATTGCATTTGGTTTTGCAGTTCCTGTAATTTTTGTGTCGCCAACTTTTACTGGATTAATTGTTGGTGCTTCTGATTTTTCTTCATCAGCTTTACCTGTTGTTGCTGTTGT
>NZ_KV808695.1:0-1553 GCF_001812365.1 Anaerococcus sp. HMSC065G05 | reverse complement strand
GGTGAATTTAAGTCTATCTTCTATCGTGATCTTCTCAACAAATTCCAAAAAAGTATCATCAATAAAATCTTTGATACAATCACTTTTGTTTATAAATCTTAGTAGTTTTTGAGCTTCATTTAGATGATTTAGATCTCCACTAACGATTGATGAAAGACTTGCTTTTTCCTTTTCAAGTTCATCAAGCTCCAAGGAAATATTATTGTTTTCTGCGTAAAATACATCTAGCTCTATATAACCACTACTTAATAGCTTTGTTAGTACCTGAGCTTGTTCATTCAGCTTTTCTATTTTTTCATCAAGTTCTAAAATATGCCTTAGCCGATCCTTGTTATTGCCACCTCGCAAAGTGTCTACAAAAGGCTTAAGCATAGTATTTTTGCCTGCTATAAGCTTATTCATCATTTGAACATATGCTACTTTGATATGTTCTTCTCTTATATACTTCATGTTGCAGCTTTTCTTATCTTCAATATGCCTAACGCAGGTCCAAGCAGCATAGTCTCCACTTTGTACATATCTCATGCACCTTTTTACTTTTGAACCACATTCTCCGCAATATACCTTTCCGGAAAGAGCGTATCTTTTTTGATATTTGTTATCTGAACCATCTATATTTTTTTCTTTTCTTCTCTGATCTACTACAGTTTTTACCAGTTCAAAATCCTCATGGCTAATAATAGGTTCGTGGTGATTTTTCATCATATATCTGACCTTTTCTCCACGATTTTGATGTCTGTTAAAATTCTCGTCTGTATAGGTTTTTTGAAAGATAACATCTCCTGTATATTTTTCATTCTTTAAAATAGCTTGAACTGTTGAAGAGTGCCATTTGCTGTTTTTCTTTGTAGCTATGCCTCTTTTGTTTAGTTCATTCGCTATTAGATATGATCCCAATCCTGATATTGCCATTCTAAAAATTTCCTTCACAATCTCAGCTTCACTTGGAACAACAACCATCTTTCCATCAACATTTTCATAGCCGTAGGGTGGATAGGAAATAACATAAGTCCCATTTTCAAACCTTCTTTTTAACGACCATTTGCTATTTTCCGAAATAGATCTTGATTCGCTTTCTGCAATAGAACTTAGAATTGAAAGCATAAGTTCTGAGCTCATATGCTCAGTATCTATATTTTCCTTTTCAAAATAGATGGCTACTCCAAGTCCTGTAAGTTTTCTTACCATTTCAAGGCAATCCACTGTATTTCTTGCAAATCTACTGATAGATTTTGTAATAACCCTATCAATTTTTCCTTTTTCACAATCATCAAGTAATTTCAGCAGGCTCTCCCTTTTTTCTATTTTTGTTCCACTGATACCTTCATCAAAATATAGACCTGCGTATTCCCAGTAAGAATTTGCCTTTATATGATTTTCATAGTGTTCTTTTTGCACTTCAAGACTAAGGAGTTGTTCTTCACTTTCTGTTGAAACTCTAGCATAGGCTGCTACTCGCATTTTCTTAACTCTGTTATTTTGCTGTCTTTTCTCTATTTTTGTTATCTTTGCCATCGTCTCACCTCCTTTTTGGTCAGTACTATATATCACTC
>NZ_KV808694.1:0-2626 GCF_001812365.1 Anaerococcus sp. HMSC065G05 | reverse complement strand
GATAAGGTATCTGGGATATCTTCATATAAAATTTCAAGAGCATCTACATTTCCTGATTTTACAAGTGCTCTAGCATCGGCTAAATCCGGCAGATGGTTTTGTGGTAGGTTTTGTAACTGAACAAGTCTTCCTGCAAATCTTCCGGTTCTATTCGCACCATAATAGCGAAACATTCCTCTTTCCCTATTATCTGTACAGGCAGCATTTTTCATGGCTGTATACTTCTTAACAGAAGACTTTGATAACTGCTGCCTTAAAGTAAGAACTTCTACCAGTTCTTTTGTTGCCGTCTTTATTTCTTTTGCTACTTCCTTTTTTCCTAAAGACTCCATTTCAAGTCCATGTTCTGATAGCCAAGTTCTCATCTGAAAAACTGAGTTAGGATTTTCAAGTCCAGTAATTTCTGTTAGCTTTTGCATAAGACTAGCCTTTACATTGCTATCTAATTTGATTGCTGATTCAACAAGTACAGAATCAATAGCAATGCCCCTATCATTTATTTCCTGGTCTAAATAAAACTCATCCCATATATCTTCTGAAACAGGAAACTTTGATAGTTTTGCTTGGATTCCCATCTCTACTTCCACATCACGCTTGTTATACGATTTGAACTGTTCCCACTTTTCTTCATCATGGTAGTGCTTATTTCTTGTTCTACCACCGTTAGTTTTTGTTGGAGTACAAGGTACACAGAAATACTTGATTAGGTTTTTACCTTCGCTTAATTTCTGCTTATCAAGTCCTAGCACAGCACCTACTCCTTCAAGGGATAATGGAAGTCCCAGTGTTGCTGACCAAATCATGGTGCATTTCCAAGAAGTCGGATTCAAAAACATTGCCATTGATGTACTAAATTCATTATTATCATAAAAAGGATCTATACTGATACCTTTATCCCTTAAATACCTTGATAGACAAACCCTTTCAAACTGTGCATTAAATGCCCATTTACTTATGCTTTCATTGGTAAAAGCATCCAATATTTCAACAGGGATTTCCTCTCCTTTTGCTAAATCTATGACTTTAACCTCACTGCCATCAATGCTGTAAGCAAATAAGAGTATTTCAAAATCATCGGACTCAGCATATTTATATACACCACATTTTTTAAGATCTACACTGCTATAGGTTTCAATGTCAATACTGATAGTTTCCATCTTCATTACCTCCACTAAAAATAAGGGTGGCAGATTAGTGCCACCCACCATGTTACTTTCTGTTTATCTTTTCTCTGATGTCTAGATAAAGACTTACCAGCGTTTTTACTACAAAATCAAAGAGCCATGTGCCGATGAAAATAGCAATAAACCAATCAATTAATGTCATAATGACCTCCTAAGCCAAGAAGTCATCATCTTCAAGGCTTGTAAAATCATCAGCAGCATTACTTCTTCCACCAAGTGGCTCACCATCTCTAATCTTTTGAATATTTCCAAGTCCGCAGGCAATACCTTTATTTCCATTTGAGTTAAAGGCATAAAAGCTAATGGATACACGAGCATAACAGCCTGAATATACTTCACTTCTATCAAGGATAGGTTTTACAGCTTTATCTACAATTTGGGGTGCTGTCACGCTATTTGCGTTGATGAAATAATGACCTTTATAGGCCTCATCATCACGCTCAATATCCCCATCACGAAGAGGCAGTTTAATAGCAGCCTTGTTCGGTTTCTTCCCTCCAAACTTACCGATTCCTTCTTCGATTGCAGCATCAATTGCCTTTTCAATTGCCGTAATTGTTTCTTTATCATCCTTTGGAATAAGAAGAGATACACTATACTTCTCAGGTCCTCCATTGATTGATTTTGGCTCCCAACCATTAAAATATGAAAGTCTTGTGTCTTTTCCTGTGATTACCTTTGTTCTATTCATGTTTGTCATTTTAATTTTCCTCCGTTATTTCATTAAATTCGTTTTTTACATTTGTTACATTTACTTTCTGACGCTTATCTGTGTTTGGTACAAGCGTCAACTTTCCAGGTGGTTTAATTATGAGGTCACCTAGAATATCCTCAAATTTCTTCTTTCCCATCAGCTTTTGCATTTCAGTAAGTGTAATAAGACTGGTTTTAAAGATATCTGTATATCCGTTTTCTTTTGCTTTTTCGATTACAGAATCCTCATCCTTATACTTTCTTACCGACCTACCCTCTACAACCTTAAAGCCATCCCACTCTTTACCATGATTGACCGCCATATCTGTTGCATATGCTAAGATGCTATTTGCCCATGAAGTCAAATCCGGAATAACCACTAGGATTTCTTCTACTTCGGCATCTGTTAATAGTGGGGGTAGTTTAAACTCATCTTTTGCAAGTTTTAACTTTTCTTCCGCCCTTGCTCTACACCTAACTGCAGCCTTACAAAATTTGCACCAATCACCTGAGCAATATTCTCCCTCGCCTTTTATAGCCAAATCTGCCCTAGGTTTTAGAACTTCCTCTGCCCACTTCTTTAGTTCGCTTGCAGAAATCGTCCAAGTAGAAACATTCTCTCTTCGTGGCTGAAAGATTGACATACTGACTTCTTTTATGTCATATAGACTTTCATAAATTGCCAGTGCTCCAAGTGCATAACATTTCATCTGTGAATTCTCATAGGCATCCACAAGAACTCCCTGTCC
>NZ_KV808693.1:0-704 GCF_001812365.1 Anaerococcus sp. HMSC065G05 | reverse complement strand
GAATGGTATGCAAGAGATACCTCAAGAAAAATACAATCTATCTTTAGAGCAAGAATGGAAGAAGGTAAAAGAGTATCACCAAGCGTTCCATACGGCTATTTTAGAAACCCAAAGAACAAACAGGAGTTACTTGTCGATAAAGAGAGTGCAAAGGTCGTAAAACGCATTTACAGGCTTGTAATAGAGGGATATGGAGTAACACAGATAGCAGATATACTAACTAAAGATAAAGTCCTTATACCGTCAGCCTATGCAGAAATACATTATCCCGAAAATAACCACAGTTCCAAGAAAAGAGGAATAGAAGACCCATATTTTTGGACACCGACCACAGTAGGATATATCTTAGAAAAGCAAGAATATATGGGACATACTGTATTAGGAAAGACAATTAGTGTAGACTACAAAACCAAGAAACGTAGAAAGGCAAAAGCAGATGAACTTATTATCTTCAAAAATACCCATGAAGCTATCATTGATGAAGAAACATGGAATAACGCACAAAGATTAAGAAAAACAGTAAGAAGAAGTCCAAAGTATGGAACAACATCACACCCATTTACAGGACTTTTAATCTGTGCAGATTGTGGCGGTAAATTAAGCTACAGAGAGCCGGCAGAACATAAAGCAAAGAAATATGATTGTGATTATTGTTTTGTATGCCAACATTATAGACACAGAAAAGGCACTTGCAGTATGCACTA
>NZ_KV808692.1:0-1501 GCF_001812365.1 Anaerococcus sp. HMSC065G05 | reverse complement strand
TTTATATGAAGATATCCCAGATACCTTATCACAGCTTATTAGAACAGCCTTTGTACCAAAGAACAATAACAAATTCATTGTAGCTGACTTTTCTGCCATTGAAGCGAGAGTCCTTGCATGGCTTGCAGGAGAAAAATGGAGAATGAAGGTCTTTGAAGAAGGTAAAGATATCTATTGTTCATCAGCAAGTCAGATGTTTGGAGTTCCTGTTGAAAAGCATGGTATAAATAGTGAACTTCGCCAAAAGGGTAAAATCGCAGAACTGGCACTTGGCTATGGTGGTTCGGTAGGTGCCTTAAAAGCTATGGGAGCACTTGAAATGGGGCTTACTGAAGAAGAACTTCAGCCACTTGTGGATGCTTGGAGAAACTCAAATCCTATGATTACTAGTCTTTGGTGGGATGTAGATAGAGCGGTCAAAACCTGTATAAAGCAAAGAATAGATACTAAAACTCATGGCATAAAATTCTCATGGAAAAGTGGATTTTTATTTATTGAACTTCCTTCAGGAAGAAAACTTTCCTATGTAAAACCTAGAATTGGCGAGAATAAGTTCGGTGGTGAGTCAGTTACTTATGAAGGTGTCGGTAATGCTAAAAAGTGGGAAAGACTGGAAAGCTATGGCCCTAAATTTGTAGAAAACATTATTCAGGGAACTGCAAGAGATATTTTGCTCTTTGCTATGAAAACATTAAGAAACTGCCAGATAGTAGCTCATGTTCATGATGAAATAATAATAGAGGCTGATAAAAGAATGAGTCTTACTGCAGTATGTGAGCAAATGGGAAGAACACCACCTTGGGCGAAGGGCTTACTTCTTCGTGCCGATGGTTATGAATGCGAATTTTATAAAAAAGATTAATAGAAACGTCAGATTTTGACCTTTCCCAAGGCTACCTAATAGGAGGTAGCCTTTATGAATTTAGAAGAAAAAGAAAAGATAAAGATATCAAGAGAAAAGGGATCTGGATATACAGAAATAGCTAAGCATATGAACATTTCCGTCAACACTATTAAGAGTTTCTGTAGGCGTAATGGGCTAGGTGGTATGAAAAGTAAAGATGAAAATATTTCTGTCTGTGGGTATTGTGGTAAGCCTATAAAACAGATAGTAGGGAGAAAAAAGAAAAGATTTTGTTCTGATAAATGTAGAAATATTTGGTGGAAAACCCATAGCAATTTGATAAAAAAGAAAGCTAACTACGAATGTACCTGTGTTAGCTGCGGTAAGATTTTTATCTCTTATGGAAATAAGAATCGTAAGTATTGTAGCCATAGCTGCTATATCTATGACAGGTTTGGAGGTGAGCAAAATGCAGATAAGTAAAGGTGCTCAAATCTCCAGAGAAACAGAGGCTAGATCTTTCACAGAAGAAAGTATGCAAAAAGACTTTGAATATGAAGTGGCACAAATGCTGACAAAGAGACTAGTAGATAATGGATTAATTTCAGAAGATGAAGCGGTGCAGATTAGTGAGCTTAATAAGCTCCATTTTGAGCC
>NZ_KV808691.1:0-5018 GCF_001812365.1 Anaerococcus sp. HMSC065G05 | reverse complement strand
TTTATTGGTGGGTTTGTCGACGCTCTGAAGGGAGAAATTTTCTCCCTTTTTTATTTTATTTTAAAAATTCCTGAGCCAAAGGCTGGTATATATAATTTATTTTTACTGTGATAATTTTCATTATAACTTGTTAAAATTTTTTCTATTTTTTCTGGCAAATCTATTTTATATTCCAAATCTGTCAAATTAATTATTACCAGATATTCTTCGTTTTTATATATTCTTTTAAATGCATACAAAGAATATCCTTCTATTTCAAGAATTTTTGTCTTTGATTCATTTTCGTATAAATTTTTATTTCTTATATAAAAATCGCTCAATTTTTTATAAAATTCATTAAAATCTTTTTCACTTTCATTTTGTTTGAAGATATTTATTTTCTTATCAAAATTAAAAGTTTCTAAAGAGCCAAATTCATCTGATGTAAAAATCATTTTATTTGAGTTCAAAGTATAAACTAATAAAAACAAAGTTTTTAATTGATCATACTTTTTATCATTTGAGTTCATTTTCATTGCAAGAGATGCACCTTCACTAAGGCTATCAAAATAATTAAATCCAAGTATATAATTCTTATAATCATTTTCTATAATATTTTTGACTATATATGAATAATTAGCTCTTTCAAAAGGATTTTTTTGATTTATTTTTATAAGTTTTGCAAGAGTTCTATCATAAATCAAATCAAATCCCAAATCTTCCCTTATGTCGTTTTTCCAAATTGAATTATAAAAACCAATAGAAATTTTATTTAAATCATTTATATATGCATTAATATTTCTTATAAAATCCAGCCAATTTTCATTGTATCCTCTTGACTTATCCCCTTGCCAAAATATAAGATTTTCTAAATTTGTAATTGCAATTCCATCAATATTAAATTCTTTAATCAAATAAGTTACAAATGATAAAATAAAAGATTTTGCTAGATTTTTTGTTGGATCTATGTTTATTAATCCGCTATAATTATACAAAATATCATCGTAATCATAATTGTACATATTTGAGCCATCAAATTTATTTAAATATTTTTCAAAGGGATCAAAACTGCTTATATCAATTTCAAAAATAATTCCAAGCTTATTTTTATGGCACAAATCTATAAATAATTTTATTTTTTCAATTTCAATATAGTTTTCATTTATAGAAAAATAAAAACTTGAGCCGTAAGAAAAATCTTCTTTAAGTCTATTTGCAAAAATAGGCATAAAATCGATGTGGGTAAAATTATTTTCTTTTAAATATTGGATAAATTTATCCATATTTTTTTCATTTTCAAAAATTTTCCCATCAAAATTTTTTGCACTCATTTGGTATATATTTAGATTTTTTTTGTTTTTGTACTTGTAAGAAAATTTGTAAGATTTATCATAGACAATTGAATTTTCATTTTCCTTATCAATTAATTTTGCGTATGGGTCTAATTTATAAAATTTTTTCCCATTTTCATTTTCTATTACGTACAAATATTTATCAAATTCTTTAACATTTTTAATAGTTTTTGAAAAAACACCCGTAGAATATTTTCTAAGTTTTTCTTCTGTCCATAAGTTAAAATCTCCTATTATATAAACATTTTTTGCATTTGGAGCAAGGATTCTAAATATATATGAGTTATTCGCCTTTTTGTGATTTCCAAAAAATTTGTAACCATCGTATCCCTCGCCTTCCAAATATTTTCTAGTATCCATTATTCTTCCTTTCTATATATTATTGCACACATTATTAATTATATTTTTAATAATGATTTATTTAATATATTATATCACAAAGTTAAATTCTTAGCTTATAGCAAAATTTATCTTGTAGTAAAAGGCTTTTTTCTGTATAATGTATATATAAATAAATTAAAAAGGACAAGATTTATGGAAATTTTAGATAAAAATGAAAACGAAAGTGTAACCGTGCAAAGTATTTACCTTAAAGTACTCTATGCTAAACAATTTTCTTCTTCTGATAAAATAAACTCTAGGATTCATTTTCATCCCTTTACTGAGTTTTATTATATTTTAGATGGGAAGGGAAAATTTTCAATTGAAGATAAGGTTATCGATACCAGCAAAGACGACTTTTTTATAATTAATTCAAATGTTGGTCATAGCATTTATTCAAATGAAAATGAAAATTTAACTTTTATTTCTTTTGGTGTTGATAGTATTTTTGTAAAAAATATCAAAAATGATGACAGCTTAGAAGAAGACAAATACATATTTAAAAATATAGAAGAAAATAAGGATTATTTTATAGATTCTTTTAATACAATTCACGATGAATTTAATTCTGGAGATATGTTTGCCCAATCTATGGCAAACGCCAAGGCTAGCGAATTTGTTATCTCCTTACTTAGAAAATATAAAAATGATTTTGAAATAACAAATGATATAAAAATAAATAAACAAATTGATTATATTAAAAATTTCATCGACAATAATTATTCTGAAGATATAAAACTTGAAAGTCTATCAAAAATGGCCTTTATGAATAAGTTCCATTTAATTGCAGAATTTAAGCAATCATACAGGGTTACACCAATCGATTATTTAATTTTAAAAAGAATAGAAGTAACTAAAAATTTACTAATAAGCACAAACCATTCAATGGAAGAAATTTCATCAATTGTTGGTTTCAATTCCCAATCTTATTTTAACCAAGTTTTTAGAAAAAAAGTTGGTATAACTCCATCACAATTTAGAAAAAATCACAGAATTTAAAAAATCATTAGCCATATTTTGGCTAATGATTTTTTTATTTCAATTCTTCAATTCTAATTCTTTCAATGACTCCATCTTTCATACTTATAATTTTAAATTTATAAGAGCCATAAATCAATCTTGTGTTTTCTTTTACCTCATCAATTCCTTCGATTTTTGCAATTTCATAAACTAAGCCGCCCAAAGTATTTGACATATCTTGTGGTAAATCTAATTTGTATTCTTTTTTAATTTGCTTTACAGTCATTGCTGCAGAATAAGTATTGTCGATTTTCGCCATCAATTTATCATCTTTTACAACAAATTTAATAATAGCAAAAATAAGACCAATTGATACAGATCCAATTAAAATATCAATTAAATCAACAGAATACAAAAGCATTTTTCTTGCAATTACAAACAAAATCAAAGTTAAAATAGCTTCATGAGATCTAGTAATTATCATCTCTATTAGCTCAATACCTACTACCAAAAGAAGGGCATACTTCAAAAATTCATTTAACAGCTCATAATTTTGCCTTAATTGTAAAGTTTGTACAATATCAATCGAATATCTAATTAAATTTGGTACAGACAATAATAAAGTAAGCAAAATAGTCAAGCAAATTAAAACTTCAATTATTTTTATGCCCTTATCTATTATATCTTTTATTTTTTTTCCCATAAAATCCTACTTTTTAGTAACTTACGCCTTCAGTATATTTAGACGCTGAATTCCAAATTAAAAATTCATCTTGACCACTATCGTAAATTGCTTTAATTTGAGCCTCAACAGCCTTTGCATCATAAACCATATAATTTCCTTTACCAATCCAAGATGCTGTGAAATCTTGAATCCATGGTCTTGATTTTGGTTTGTGTTCAATCTTAGATAATTCTTTTTGTTCTTCTTTTAAATATCTTTTAACTAATTCATAAGGTTCAAGATCAGGTTTTTCTATATCAAAAGAATAAAGTCCCCAATGAGAAGGGTATATCATAGAACTCATAACATCAGCTTGATTAGATATTTCTTTAAAATCTTGACCAATTCCCCCAGCTTTTCCAACTTGCATTGAATAACCAAAAACATCAATCCCACAAGGAGTATCATAAGCTTGGAGCATCTCCCTTGCTTCTTTTACAAAGCTAGTAATGGCATCAACCCTCTTATCCTCATCTTTTTTTTGAATTTTTTCCCATTTACCTTTTGAATAATCCAATTTTTCATTAAAAGTTTCAAAACCTTCTGCAAATCTTACATAATCAAATTGAATTTCATCAAAACCAACATTTGCTGCAAGCTCAGCAATTTTTAAATTATAATTTCTTACATCATCCAAATAAGGATTCATAAAAGCTTCATCAAGTCCATTTCTCCATAAAGAACCATCTTCTAAAACAAATCCCCAATCAGGATGTTTTTCAGTAATAATAGAATCCTTAAAAGTAGTAATCCTACCAATAACATATATGCCTTTTTTATGCATCTTTTTTATAAATTCTTCAGCATCAATAACTTTATCAGTAGCATATTTTATATCTTTATTATCAGATTTAAAATCACAAGTAATATTTCCCCAATCATCCTTAATATCAATAACAACAGTATTTAACTTAGTGCTATCAATTAAATCAAGATTTTTCTTAAATGACTTGGGATTATTTATCGAATAGGCATTAATATAAATTCCCTTAACACCATCTTTAGGATAATATTTAGATTTTTTTTCATTTAAAGATTTAAGTCTAGATGTATCATAATCCATATTATAATCATCAGGTGTTACACCAACAAGATAAGCTTCTCCTGTTGGTTTCTTATCTTTCTTATTATTTTCACTTAAATTAGAAGTTATATTTGAAGATGAACTATTATCACTCATTTTATTATTTTTACTTGAAGAACAAGATGAAAAATTAATAGAAATTATGAGCAAAAACAATAGAAATATTTTTTTATTTTTCATATAAACTCCTAGCTAAAATAGATAAAAAAAGAGCAAGTCGAAAAGACTCGCCCTAAATTTATATTATTGAATTACTTTAGAAACAACTCCAGATGCAACTGTTCTTCCACCTTCTCTTACTGCGAATCTTAATCCTTCTTCTAGAGCGATTGGTTTTTGTAATTTGATTTTGAATGTTGCGTTGTCTCCTGGCATTACCATTTCTGTTCCTTCTTCTAGTTGGATGTCTCCTGTTACGTCTGTTGTTCTGAAGAAGAATTGTGGTCTATATCCTGAGAAGAATGGGGTATGTCTTCCACCTTCTTCTTTTGTTAATACGTATACTTGACCTTCGAATTCTGTGTGTGGGTGTACTGAG